>JBHENZ010000020.1:0-2700 GCA_046261815.1 Pyrinomonadaceae bacterium
GCTTAAGGCTCGTGCGACCTCGTCCGCGGTCGGGCCTTCTTTCTTGATCCGCTCGATTTCGATATTGATCTCCTGCTCGATCTCGCTAAGCGTCTTGCCGGGCCGCGCGGTCGACGAGATGCTGAATGCACCGCCGATCTCGCGCGAAAAGTGCGAAGCATTCACGTCCTGCACAAGCTGCTTGTCGAAAACCATCTTGCTTTGCAGCCGCGAGCCGCGTCCCGCCGATAGAATGGACGAGAGCATATCGAGAGCCGGTTGATCCTTGCTTCCCATGGGCACCGTGTGCCAGACAAGATACGTCCGCGGCAGCTGAACCGAATCTTCATATTCTTTGCGGATCACGCTGCTTAGCTGCGCGTTCTGCTGCGCGGGCCGCTTCACCGCGGCGCCGCTCTTTATCGGCCCAAAATATCTTTGCACGAGAGCGCGCGCCTGAAGTTCGTCAAAGTCTCCGGCGATGACAAGGGTGGCGTTGTTCGGCACGTAAAATTCGCGGAAAAACGCCTTCACGTCATCCATCGAAGCGGCCGTCAAATCGTCAAGCGAACCGATCGTCGTCCAACTATACGGATGACTGGTCGGGTACATCAACGAGGCGATCTTTTCCTGTGCGGTCCCGTACGGCTGATTGTCGTAGCTCTGCCGCCGTTCATTTTTTACAACATCGCGTTGATTGTCGAGCTTTTCCTGCGTCATTGCCTCAAGCAGATTGCCCATGCGGTCCGCTTCGAGAAAAAGGACGGCTCCGAGCTGGTTGTTGGGCACGACCTGGTAATAGTTCGTACGGTCGGCGTTGGTGGAGCCGTTCAGCGTCGAAGCCCCTAGGTCGTCGACGGCCTTAAGATAATCCGCGTTGTAATTTTTCGAGCCCTGAAACATCATATGCTCGAAAAGGTGTGCAAAACCGGTACGACCCGCGGTCTCGTTTTTCGAGCCGACGTGGTACCAAACGTTTACCGCCACGATCGGCGTCGATTTATCCTCGTGCATAACGACGCGAAGACCGTTTTTCAAACGATATTCTTTGACTTTTAAGGCGGGCAGATTACCGCCGGTTTGGGCAGTGAGGCTTAGGGGGATAAGCAAAGCCGCTACGAGCAGTCCCCCGAGAATTTCCTTTATACGCATGACAATACTCCTGGTTTTTCTTAATTGTAAGCAGACACAGACCGACCGCGGGTTCAATACAAAGTTGAACACGCGATCGGTCTTTGATTTCGTGACAAAAAGTTCTACGCAGAAGCCGCAACCCGGGTTTCCGTTAGTAGTTATGTTTTCCGGGGCCGCAACTCGCCCAAGCAATATGAATACACTCTACCCAATTTTGCTGCGGCACCGCAACAAAGTGTTCCAGCCTGTTCGCGCAAAAAGACCTAGGCGCAATAAACGCAGCCTTAAGTCGGCATCTTGGCCATCGCTGCCACTCTTTCCTGTTTCGATACAACAACGCCGCCTGGTTTCTCGACCGTAATGGCAAAGGCCTTCGGATCTACGACCTTTACCCTCGGGTCGATCGGGATCACGACTTCGCCGTCGGCATTAACGTCAAAGGTGGCGCCCTCGACCGGCGTCTTCGCATCCTGGTTCGAAGCGACGATCCAAAGCTGGTAGCACTCCTTGCTCTGATCGTTTCGCGGCAACCCCGTCACACGCAAATAACCAGTTTGCATGGTGTCGCTCCAAACGATATCGCCGGCCGGATTAATTTCAGCCATTTTTCCCACTCCGATTTCAGCTCGGGCAAGATCGGGTGCATTTCGAATCAACTGTTCACGCTCCTGGGCAGGCGAGAGCTTCACTTCCGGAGTCGGGGTTGCAGGCGGGGCTTGAACTACCTGCTGCGTGTTTCGAGTATTGTAAATGTTTATCGCAAGCGCGACACACGCCGCCGCGGCGACTGCCCAACCGAGCCACGCCCCAATTGAAAACCGTCGAGACTCTCGCACCGATGTGGTCGTAGCCACCGTAACCGGTTTTTGATTAGGTTCATCAAAATAACGCTCGGCTTCAGCGTTTATTCGAGACTGTAGATTCTGTGGGATCTCGGCATCCCGATCGATGCCCGCTAAACTAAGAGCGGCAACCGTCAGCTCGAACGATTGCTCGTCCGCGGCAATGGGCTCAGATCTTAAAATATCGGCTAACTGCATCTCTTCCTCGCGGCTAAGGCCGTAAATGGCCTTTTGGCAAAGGAGGTCGTGCATGAGTTCTCGAGTCTCGTCCTTCATGCGCTCCCCTCCTTTGTTGAATCGCCTTGTTTGCCCAGGCCCAACAGCTCTCTTGCATTCAAAATACCTCTCCGGGCATGTGTTTTGACCGTTCCGAGCGGCATCCCGGTTTTATCCGAGATTTCCTGGTGCGAGAGTCCATGAATGATCGAAAGCTGCAGCACCTGGCGCTGCTCGGGTCGCAGCTCGTTTAATACACGGGCCGCCTCGCGTGCCTCGAGCGAGAGCTGAATTTTGCCTTCGGCGTCGTTCGGCGGCTCCTTGAGCATGTCGTCGATCGAGCCGGCGACGATCCGGCGGTTCGCAAAGCGGATTCGGTCAATTAATCGACGCCTTGCGATCATCGCGACAAACGTCGTTTCAGACGATTGATTTGCATCGAACCTCTCGGCATTTTTCCAAATATCGACAAAGATTTCCTGAACGGCGTCTTCCGCGTCGTCGGAATTATTCAACATCCGGCGCGCTA
>JBHENZ010000021.1:0-3749 GCA_046261815.1 Pyrinomonadaceae bacterium
CCAAAATCGAAATTGCCATCAACGCGGCATTCTTTGCTCCTGCCTCGCCGATCGCCAGTGTTCCGACCGGAATCCCCGCAGGCATCTGCACGATCGAAAGCAGCGAGTCGAGCCCGCTTAATGCCCTGCTTCGGATCGGAACGCCTAGAACCGGCAGCACCGTTTGCGAAGCGCACATTCCGGGCAAATGCGCCGCGCCGCCCGCACCCGCGATGATGACCTCGAGGCCGCGTGATTCGGCCGACTTTGCGTATTCGAAAAGCAGATCGGGCGTGCGGTGTGCCGAGACGATTTTTGTTTCGTACGGAACCCCGAATTCGGCAAGCGCATCGGCCGCCGCCTTAATCGTCTCCCAATCGGACTTGCTGCCCATTATGACGCCGACTAGCGGTTTTTCGGCCATATTGTTATTTTGCCAGCTCTGTGCGAACGACCGATTCGAACTTTTCCCACGCATGGATCGTGCTGCGCCAGTAGGCGATACGTCCGTCCTTTCCGATGACAAAGTTCTTCGGATAACCGCCGAAGCCGATGCTTTTCATAATTGGCCCGGCGTCGGCGACCATGTGGTAATCGAATTTTTCGCGTTCGAGAAATTTACGGACGCGATCGGCCGGGTCGGCCGTCATCGCGACGAAAACGACATCGTCCGAGGCCGCAAACCTCGCGCGAACTTCGTTCAGTTTCGGCATGTGTTTCCGGCACGAAGGGCAGCCGATGAACCAGAAATTGACGACGACTACTTTGCCCTTGAGCTCGCTCGGGGTAAAAGCGCTACCGTCAACCGTTTCGAATGTCCACGCCGGAACGGCAACACCCTCCTGCGGTATCTTCTGCAGGCGAAATTCGACCGTTCCGTCTTCAAGCGTTTTGACGATCGTCGCATCAGGATAATGAAAATTCGCCATCCGTATATCCACGAACTCGTTATTCGAAACAAGATTACCGTCCGAATCGCGGAAGATCGTTTTTGGAATGGGCGGCGTTGCTTTCGGGTTCGACTGGGGAAATGTAGAAAAAGAAATTACAAATAAGGCGCATGCAGCAGAAATGAATGTGGTAATCCGGCGGTTCGGCATTAACTTAAAAATAAAAGAACTACGAATTGAAAGCAAACTTGTAAAGAGTGCAAGCAGTTGCGTCCACACGGATTATAGCTATACTACAATCTCTTTTACCAAGAATTCGAAGCGTTTCGGGAGACGGTGCATGCTCGGCAGGACCATTTCGCATTATCAAATCACCTCGCAGCTTGGCGAAGGCGGCATGGGAGTCGTCTACGAGGCTGAGGACACCAACCTTGGCCGGCACGTCGCCCTAAAATTCTTGACGCCATCGCTGGCAAACGATGAAAACCTTCTGCAGCGATTTCAGCGCGAAGCCCGTGCTGCATCGTCGCTTAATCATCCGAATATCTGCACGATCCATGGAATCGAGCAAATGGGCTCGGAGCATTTTATCGTTATGGAGCTGCTTGACGGCGAACCGCTGGACGAGCGAATCAGCCGTGGCCCGCTCGACATCGAACTGGTGATAAGGCTCTCGGTACAGATCGTAGATGCGCTTGAATCTGCGCATTCGAAAGGCGTTGTCCACCGTGATTTGAAACCTGCGAATATCTTTGTAACGTCGCGCGGACAGGCGAAAATACTCGATTTCGGCCTGGCCAAGATCGATTTGCAAAAGCCAGCCGCCTCGTCGAACGTACCGACCGCGATCGCTGAACATTTGACCTCGGCGGGAGCAACAATGGGCACTATTGCCTATATGTCGCCAGAACAGGCACGCGGTGAGACCACCGATGCGCGGACAGATTTGTTCTCCGTCGGCACGGTGATTTACCAGATGGCAGCCGGAGTGCTGCCATTCCAGGGAGATACCTCGGCCGTCGTTTTTGACGCAATTCTCAATAAGCCTCCCATCCCGATCGAACAGGTTAACCCGTCGCTGCCGGCTGAATTAGGACGGATTATCGGACACGCGCTTGAAAAAGACCGCGACCTTCGCTTCCAGAGCGCGACCGATTTGAAAACGTCCCTCAAGCGTCTAAAACGCGATCTCGATTCGGGCCGACATTCTGGCGAAACGAGCGCCATTCACAACACCCGCGCGCCGCAAACGGTTCACGAACATTCAATCGCCGTTCTCTATTTTGAGAATTTGAGCGGAATGAAAGAGGACGAATACCTGCGCGACGGCATCACGGAAGACATCACGACCGAACTGTCCAAAATAAGGCGCCTCAAAACATTCTCACGCGCCGTCGTGCTGCCCTATCGGGACAAGCCCGTGACGGCCGGGCAGGTCGGCAAAGAGCTTGGTGTATCTTACGTTCTGGTGGGCAGCTTGCGGCGCGCCGGGAACCGGTTGCGTATCAATGCCCAACTAGTCGACGCGTCGACGGACTTTCCACTATGGTCGGAACGCTATGATCGCGAGATGGAGGACGTATTTGCGGTTCAGGACGAGATTGCGTCCAAGATCGCGTCAGCGTTGAGAATTACTCTTTCGCCACAGGAGCAGCAGGCTCTCGCGGCCAAGCCGACCGAGAATCTGCAGGCGTACGACCTTTACCTTCGCGGCCGCAACTACGCCCGGCAGGTGGTCAGACAAAACTTGCAGGTGGCCTTGCAGATGTATGAGAACGCCGTCGCGCTCGATCCTGGGTTCGCGCTGGCTCACGCCGGCATCGCGAACGTGTGCGCCCAGTATTTTACGCATTACGATAAGCAGGAGCTCTGGATCGAGCGCGCCAAAGCAGCTGCCCAAAAAGCGAGCGCGAGCGGTGGCGACGCGCCTGAGATACTGCTCGCCGAGGCATGGATCGACCTAGCGGAAGGGCGCAATGAGCCAGGTATAAACAAGGCCCGCACGGCGATCCAGCAAGACCCGGACGTCGACGGTGGCTACTACCTGTTGGGACGGGCACTTTTTGTCTCCGGCCGTTTCCAGGAAATCGTCGACATGATGGAAGAGGCTCTGGCACATGCCGGAGAAAACTATAACGTTTCAGTCACCATCAATAATGCACTCGGAGCATTAGGCAAAAAGGACGCGCTCGCGAACTTTCTTCACCGACAGATCGCGGTGTTTGAAGAGCATATTCGCAAAGTTCCCGAGGACGCCCGGGCCCGCGTGCTGCTGGCGGCGTGTCTGGCGCAGCATGGCAGATTCGACGAAGCGAAGCGGGAGGCGGATTTTGCCGTCGCGCTCCGTCCCGACGATACGATGGTTCTTTACAATGTGGCATGTGTGCTATGTCTCGCGAACAAGTCTGAGCAAGCTCTCGTTGCCCTCAGAAAATCGAAGGAGACGGGCAATCGGAGCGCGGCCTGGGTCAGACAAGATCCCGACTTGTCAATTCTGCACGGCCATCCAGAGTTTGAGCGGTTGTACCCTCCCGAGGGCGCGGCAACCGCAGCGGAAACTTGATCAGGCCGCCGGACAAGTTCAAAGGGGCGAGTCGTGTGACAGTCGCCCCTTTTTATTAAATACGATAAAACTTATTGCCCCTGTCCCTTGCTGTAGCCGGGTTGGCCGTCGAAATTGTACAGGTGCTCGGTTTTGATGAAATCGATCCCCGCGGCATTGAACCTGCCGAGCAGGTCGATCACCTGCTGGTGGGTTACGGTGCCGCCCGCATTTTCCGCCTGGAAACGGCAGCGCCAGTGGTCGACGCAGAACGTGTCGGCATGTCCGTTCGGGTAGACCTTCGTGCCGCGGTTTGAGATCATGACGAGCTTCACACC
>JBHENZ010000022.1:0-5446 GCA_046261815.1 Pyrinomonadaceae bacterium
AGATGAGCAAGGAAAAATTCGATCGCAGCAAGCCGCATGTGAATATTGGGACGATAGGGCATGTGGATCATGGGAAGACGACGTTAACGGCGGCGATCACAAAGGTTTTGGCAAAGCACAACCCGAAGATCATCGTGCGTGCGTTTGATTCGATCGACAACGCACCTGAGGAGAAGGCACGGGGGATCACGATTGCGACGGCACATGTGGAGTATGAGACGGCGAACCGACATTACGCCCACGTCGATTGTCCGGGTCATGCCGATTATGTGAAGAACATGATCACTGGAGCTGCGCAGATGGACGGAGCGATTCTTGTGGTTGCGGCGACGGACGGTCCGATGCCGCAGACGAGAGAGCACATCCTGCTGGCACGTCAGGTGGGAGTTCCGGCGATGGTCGTGTTTATGAACAAAGTGGATGCGGTGGATGACGCCGAGCTGCTGGAATTGGTGGAAATGGAAGTAAGGGAACTGCTGTCGAGCTATGAATTTCCGGGCGATGACATTCCGGTGGTGCAGGGGTCTGCACTAAAAGCCCTGGAAGGCGACGCGGCGTGGGAGCCGAAGATCGACGAGCTGATGCAGGCTGTGGATGAATACATCCCGACGCCGGCCCGCGAGATGGACAAGCCATTTCTGATGCCGGTCGAGGATATCTTTACGATTCAGGGGCGCGGTACCGTGGCGACAGGTAGAATCGAGCGAGGCATGGTCAACGTCAACGAGACGGTCGAGATCGTGGGGATCAAGGACACGCGCAACACGGTGGTGACAGGCGTCGAGATGTTCAAGAAGCTTCTCGATAAGGGAATGGCCGGCGACAACGTCGGGTTGTTGCTCAGAGGTATCGAGCGAAAAGAGATCGAGCGAGGTCAGGTGATCGCCAAACCCGGCTCGATCACGCCGCACACAAAGTTCAAGGCTGAAGCGTACGTGTTGACAAAAGAAGAAGGCGGCCGACACACGCCGTTTTTTACAGGTTATCGCCCGCAGTTTTATTTTAGAACAACGGATGTGACAGGTGTTGCAAACTTGCCCGCAGGAGTTGAGATGGTAATGCCGGGCGACAACATCCAGATGGAGATCACCCTGATCGCACCGATAGCAATGGAAAAAGGCCTCCGCTTCGCCATCAGAGAAGGTGGCAGAACCGTCGGCGCAGGTACCGTGAGCGATATTGTGGAATAGTTCCCGTGATCAGCACTCAGCGATCGGTTCGGGATAGCTGATAGCTGATAGCTAAGTTATGTTAAACGAAAAGATTCGCATCAAGCTGAAGGCTTACGATCACCGTGTTCTTGATCAATCGACGCAGGAGATCGTCGATACGGCGAAACGCACTGGAGCCAGGATTGCCGGGCCGATACCGCTTCCGACCGTAAAAAATAAGTGGACGGTGCTTCGTTCGCCGCACGTCGATAAAAAATCGCGCGAGCAGTTCGAGATCAGAACGCATAAACGTTTGATGGACATCCTCGATCCGACGGCCGAAACGGTAGACGCTCTAATGCGGCTGGATTTGCCAGCCGGCGTTGATGTGGAAATCAAGGCGTTTGGTAAGGGCTAAGTTCTGAGTTGCCGAGTTATCGAACCGAGTACCAGAATCAGTTCTGAAACTCCGCAGCTCTGGACTCTGTAACTTAAAAGTTATGATTAGCGGAATCATTGGAAGAAAAGTGGGTATGACGCAGCTTTTTGCGGAGGACGGCAGTGTAACGCCAGTAACGGTGATCAAAGCCGGCCCGTGCATTGTCGTCCAGACCAAAAGCGCGTCGGGACCTGACGGGTACAACGCCGTCCAGCTAGGCTTGGTCGAAGACAAGCCCGTTCGCGTGAAAAATGTTTCGAAGCCGCTTCGCGGGCACTTCGAAAAGACGGGCGCCGGTGTGCCGCCCACGCGTGTACTGAAAGAGATTCGCCTTTCGGGCGAACCGGAAGCGACGGTTGGTGACCAGATCAAGGTCGACGTTTTTTTGGACGGCGATCGTGTTGAGGTTGCGGGAAAATCGAAAGGACGCGGGTTTGCGGGAACGATCAAACGGCACAACTTTAGCCGCGGCCCGGAATCGCACGGTTCGATGAGCGTTCGCGCACCTGGTTCAATCGGCCAGTCAGCTTATCCGTCGCGGGTGATAAAGGGCACGCGTTCGTCGGGTCATATGGGTGATGCTCGCGTAACGGTCAAAGGCTTAACGGTGGCCAAAGTGGATGCCGAAAATAATTTGCTGATGGTGCGCGGCGCGGTGCCTGGAGCAAACGGAAGTTTGGTTGTTGTTAAAAAGTCATAGTTCCGAGTTATGAGTTTCGAGTTCCGAGTTAAAAAGAAACTTTGAACTCGAAACTCGAAACTCGAGCGGAGTAAGAAATATGCCAACCGCAAAGATTCGAAATTTGAAGAATAAGGAAGTTGGCGAGGTCAGCCTTTCGGAGGCGGTGTTCGGCGTGGAATTTAACGAAGCGCTGGTGCATGCCGCGGTCAGAAGCTTTCTCGCCACCGGTCGCCAGGGAACGTCCGCAACAAAAACTCGCGGCAACGTTTCCGGATCGGGCCGCAAGCTTTGGAAGCAAAAGGGCACGGGTCGCGCACGAATCGCGAGTTTGCGTTCGCCATTGTGGAAAGGCGGCGGCAACGTTCACGGACCGCAGCCGCGCGACTGGTCTTACGCGTTGCCTAAAAAGATGCGACACGGAGCACTGCGATCTGCACTTTCGGAAAGACTTAGGGAGGGGAACCTGATCGTTGTCGATGAGCTCGGTTTTAACGCGCCGAAGACGAGCGAGTTTTTATCGATATTGGGCACGCTCGGACTGATCGAGAAGCGAAAGCAGGCGAAAACACTGATTGTTGACTCGCTCGACAACACCAATTTGGTTCTTTCGTCGCGTAATGTCCGGAAAACGAAAGTGACCAATAGTTTCGGACTGAACATTTACGACATCGTCTATCACGAAAAGCTTGTGATTTCGAAGGCCGCGATCGAAGAGATCAATAGTTTTCTTGATCCGGTTCACGGTAACGGAAAATTAACCGATACCGATGCGGAACCGAAGCCCAAGCGGGCGGCCGCGACCAAGCCGAAATCGAAACCTTCGGCCAAGGCGAAGCCGACTGCTAAGGCTAAGACCGCTTCGAAAAAGACGTCGGCGAAGGCGGTTGAAAAAGCGACGAAAGCAAAGGCAAAGCCGAAAACGGCGGCGAAGCCTAAAGCAACGAAAGTGACCAAGGAGACGAAGGCGAAGAATGACTAACTATACTGTATGGGACATCTTAAAATCGCCGGTCGTAACCGAAAAGTCGATGATTCTTAGGGAAGAATCGACCGATGAAAATTCGGATCGAAAGCGGGGACAGGTACTGACTTTCCGCGTCGAGCGGACCGCCGGGAAGCTCGATATTAAAAAGGCTGTCGAGGAAATTTTCAACGTCAAGGTCGCCGCCGTCCGCACCGTCCAGTATGAAGGTAAGATGAAAAAGCGCGGCCGCCAGGAAGGCCGCCGTCCGAGCTGGAAAAAGGCCTACGTCACATTGAAAAAAGGCGAACCGATGGTGGATTACGCGGAAGCGATTTAGCGATCCTGGATTTTGGATTTTAGATTACTGAACAAATCCAAAATCCGAAATTCCAAATTGAGATATGGGTATCAAGAGATTAAAACCTACTTCACCCGCACGGCGATATCAGACATATCTGACGCGCGATGAACTGACGCCGGGGGCAGAGCCAGAAAAATCTCTGCTGGTTGCGAAGAAAAGAATTTCCGGCCGCAACAGCGACGGCCGAATTACGGTTCGTCGCCGCGGAGGGGGCCAGAAGCGCTTTTATCGCGTAATCGATTTTAAGCGTGAAAAATCGGGCGTGCCGGGCCGTGTCTCGCAGATCGAATACGATCCGCACCGCTCGTCGCACATCGCGCTTATTACGTATCTCGACGGCGAGAAGCGTTACATTATTGCACCAGTCGGACTACGAGTCGGTTCGACAGTCGTGAGCGGAGAAGATGCCGATATTCTCCCCGGCAATGCGTTGCCGATTCGGAATATCCCGCTCGGCACCGAGGTCCACAACATCGAGCTTCGGCCGGGAAAAGGCGGACAAATGGTTCGCTCGGCCGGCGGGTTTGCCCAGATTATTGCAAAAGAGGGCGACTACGCTCAGCTCAGAATGCCGTCAGGCGAAGTTCGGCGTGTACCGGTTGTTTGTATGGCAACCGTCGGCCAGGTTGGAAACACCGAGCACGAAAATGTCAGCCTTGGAAAAGCGGGCCGAAATCGGTGGATGGGTAAGCGTCCGAAGGTTCGCGGCGTCGCGATGAACCCGGTCGACCACCCGCATGGCGGCGGTGAGGGGAAGACTTCAGGCGGCCGCCACCCCGTTACTCCGTGGGGCCAGCCGACCCGCGGTTATAAAACTCGTCGCACCAAACGCACGAGCGACATGATCGTGAAGGATAGAAGAACGAAGTGATTTTAGATTTTGCATTTTCGATTTTTTGGGATCGAAGCTAATCCGAAATTCGAAATCTGAAATCCGAAATTGAGATATGGCACGTTCATTAAAAAAAGGACCGTTTATTGATTTGAGTATTTCGCGGACGCTCGCACGTATTGCCGAGGGCGGAAAGCGTCCGCCCGCGATCAAAACCTGGTCGCGGCGATCGACAATTTCGCCGGAAATGGTCGGGATGACATTCGGCGTTCATAACGGCAAACGCCACATTCCCGTTTTCGTGACAGAAAATATGGTCGGCCACAAGCTTGGCGAGTTTTCGCCGACACGTACGTACAAAGGCCATCCGGGAACCAAGGCGGAGAAAGTGGCGAAACGCAAGTAGGAAGCAGCAATTCGCAGTCAGGTAGGCGGCAAGTAACCGCCTCCTCAACTGCCAGCCGAGAAAATGGAAGCGATAGCAAAGACAAAATATCTAAAGGGAAGCCCTCGAAAGGCCAGGCTCGTGATCGATATGATTCGCGGTCGAAATGTTTCACAGGCTCTGGCGATACTCAAGTTCACGAACAAGCGTGCCGCCGACCCGATCGAGCAAACGCTTCGGTCGGCGGTGGCCAACGCGACGTATTTAGCGGAGCAGGAAAATATCGCAATTGACCCGGACGATTTGTGGGTTAAGACGTGCTTCGTCGATATGGGCCCGACGAAAGGACGTCGACGAATGCGACCCGCTCCTCAAGGACGTGCTTTTCGCGAGCAGCGACATTACTGCCACATTACTATTCAAGTAACGAGCGACGAGAAACCGGCAGACGCGAAAGCCGCAAAGGCAGAGGATGCGAAAGCGAAGAGAGCAACCGTTGCGAAGGCTGACGGAAAAGCCGCCAAGCCGGCGGCCAAGACTGACAAGAAAATCGGGGCCAAGAAAGAAGCCGTAAAGAAAACCAAGGAAGCCGCGCAAAAAGATATCGCCACGGAGAATGAAGCTAAAAACAA
>JBHENZ010000023.1:0-3421 GCA_046261815.1 Pyrinomonadaceae bacterium
GTTTTCGAGAAACTGCCGGCCACGCAGACATACCGTCGCAGGTCGTCGGGCAACATGGCCGAAGTAAACACTTCCGATGGCTTGTATGCAAAAAACAGGTAGCATTCGTCGGTCAGGACGTAAACATTTCTTTCCGCACAAGTCTCGACAATGCGGCGAAACTCGGCCGGCGGAATTACCCGCCCTGTAGGATTGTTGGGAGAGTTGACGATCAGGAGCTTTGTCTTGTCTGTGATCGAATCGCGGACTTTATCGGCGGTCAGTATAAAATCATTTTCTTCAGTCTCGATAAAAACGTTTTCCGCACCGCAAAATGTGCCGATCTCCGGAAACGTGACCCAGTACGGCTTAGGGATAAGTAACGCATCGCCTGGATTCAATATTGAGCATGCCGCATTAAAAAGCGCCTGTTTGCCGCCACAGGCCGCGGCGATTTCCGTTGGCGAGATCTGACTTCTAAAACACTCGTGGTAGAACCTCGCGATCGATTCGCGAAAAAGTTTCGAACCGACCGCGGGCGTATACCTGGTAATTCCGAGATCCAGGCCTTCAATCGCCAGTTCCTTGATGAAGTCCGGCGTATCAAAATCCGGCTCGCCGACCGTCAAATCGATAGCGTCGAACCCTCGCTCCCGAAGGTGGGCGGCCGCTAGCGCTGCCCTGAGCGTTGAAGATGCATGCATCGCCGAGACGTGTCGGGATACGGGGAAATCGCTCATAAATTTGATTGTGCCATAAGGAGATTGCCAGATGCAGAACCTAGATTGATAAAAAGTAGCGGGAAGTCCTAGATCGGTGGTCGAGTCAACTTCTGTTTCATCGCCGCGAGAACTGGCTCAGGTACGAGGCCCTGGACTCGGCCGCCAAGTTCGAAAACTTGCTTCATAAGGCTGGAAGACACGAACGAATACTCTTCCGCGGCGGTTAGAAAAACAGTCTCGATTTTGCTTTGCAAACGGCGGTTCATCATCGCCATCCGCAATTCATACTCGTAGTCACCAACGGCACGAATTCCCCGAATAATCGCGATGGCCGCTTTTTGGCGTGCAAAATCCGCGGTCAAGCCCGAAAAGCCCTCGGCCGTTAGGCGACAGGCGGCCGAAGTCAAGCTACGCGTAATTTCCTCGATAATCCGACACCGTTCGTCGACGGTGAACATGGGTTCTTTATCCGGATTGTTTAAAACGGCAATCACTATCTCGTCGAAGAGCGGCGCACTCCGCTGGATAATGTCCAGATGGCCATTTGTCAATGGGTCGAACGACCCCGGGAAGATTGCTCGTCGCATAATTACTGGATTTGGTGTACACGAAGTAATTACAATTTGTAATTAGAATGTAATTGTTTCTAAAATTTTGAAATCCGGCCCAGAAATGGCTGTTGTTCTGGTATATTAAATAATTAACTTACAAAAAAGCTGGATGCGCCAATAAATTATCACAAAGTCGAGATGAAAAAAAACGGACAAGCGGCTGCATTTTACGACCTCGAAGGCACGTTGGTCAGCACGAACCTGGTGCACACGCTCGCATTTTACGCCAAACGGCAACAAGGACTGTGGCAAACGGCAAAAAAATCGGTTGGAACCCTTGCGAAACTTCCTTTTTTCGGCATCACCGATCTTTACTCACGAAACGTTTTCAACGAGGTATTTTTTCATAGCTACGAAGGATTCTCGCAAGACCGACTGCGTTATTTTTCCGACCAGTTGTTCGAAGAAGTGTTAAAACCGGCAATATTCGACGGCACGCCCGAATTGATCGCTCAAGGCAAAAAAATCGGCCAGCGACAGATAGTCTTGACAGGCGCCCTCGATTTCACGATCGAGCGTTTGATGGAACATCTCGGCATCGACGATTACGTCGCCAATCGACTTGAATTCGTCAATGGCTATGCGACCGGCCGAGTGCTTCCGCCCGTAATGGCGTCGGCGACGAAGGCGAAATGGATACGGGAATACGCCGAGCGGGAAGGCATTAACCTTTCGGAATCGTACGCCTACTCCGATTCGATCTCCGATCTCCCGATGCTCTCGATCGTCGGGCACCCGGTTGCAGTTTGCCCCGACATTAGATTGAAGCAAACGGCACGGCAACACGATTGGGCAATATTGGATTTGAAGTGAATTGTTGAATACGAAACGCAATAATGAAATAATAGCTACGTAGCCATATTTGTGGCGAGGAGGTGCAGAATGTCTCACAATGTAAAAGAAGCTAAGAATAAATTGAGCACTCTGATCAGATTAGCCGAGAGGGGCCAACCGCAAGTCATTCGGCGCCACGATAAAGAAGTTGCCGTCGTGGTCTCGATTGACGAATGGAAGAAGCTCCACGGCGAGGAAGAAACCGTGCTCGAACTGTTTCAACGTAGTGGCTTGCGCGAGATTCTCCCCTTTCTCGAGGATAGACCAAAAGACGTTCCTCGCGATATTTCTTTCGAATGAGTTATTTACTGGATACCAATGTTGTCTCCGAGTCAGAGCAAAAAAGGCCCGAGGCGAAGGTGCTTCGGTGGATCGGCGAGCAAGCTCCGACAGCCCTGTATATGAGCGCATTAACGATAGGCGAGATTCGTAAGGGCGCGGAACGGCTGCCATCCGGCGCGAAACGGGCTCATATACAAAACTGGATAATGGATGTTCGATCCCGATTTGCTGGACGCATTCTTTCGCTCACTGAGGACACTTGTTCGATCTGGGGCACGATGTATGCGGGACTGGAGAAACGTGGCGTCGTTCGGCCGACATTGGACTCTTTGTTAGAGGCGACTGCACTTGAGCACGATCTGATATTAGTCACTCGAAATGTCCGGAATTTCCGCGAATCGTCGGCGACGATCTTAAATCCGTGGGAAGAGTAATGCAGAAGATTAAAGCCCGTTCACGAGGCTTACCCGCAGGGCGCATATGCATTGGGGGCTTAAGCCAATTTGTCACAACCGGGAGCGGTAGCGACCGGGTTCCCCAGTGGCTAACGCCAGTACCGAGAAGGACGTTAAAACGCCCTTTGGATTTTTGCTCGAACTTGACCACGCCTAAACGACGTGGTACGGGAAGACAAGGGCGTCACGCTAGTTGATGAAATGGCGCTAATGAACGATATAAACGCAGCGTGTGCTGCGGCCACTGCTTCTAAACTGCCAATTACTGCCGCGCAAGAGTCAGCTGAGCAACGGTTTAGCAAATTGTCCGAATTGAAAGTGAAAAATCTTATTTCGGACGACGAATACGCCCAAAGACGTCAGAAAATCATTGACGACATTTAGTTATGTCTTTAGCACTACGACGCAAAACACACGAATCGATCGTCTTCATCGACAAAGACTCGGCTCCGCGGATCATGCCGAATGGGGAGGATTTTATTCTTGAGGACATTCCCATCGGCACACGCGTGATCTATCCGAATCCGCCGATCAAGGG
>JBHENZ010000024.1:0-10153 GCA_046261815.1 Pyrinomonadaceae bacterium
GGCCGACCTCGATCAAGGTGCCAATTATCGAGCGAACCATATAACGCAAAAAACCATTCGCTGCGATGCGAAACTCGATCACATTTGCACCAGCTCTAGCGTCCCATCTTGATTCGAAACTGCAATCGGTTACGGTCCGCACACGGCTTTCGCCATCAGCGTGGGCCGAAGAAAACGCGGTCCAATCGTGTTCGCCTAGCAGCAGGCGAGCCGCTTCATCCAATCGGGCAACGTTCAGCGGTCGATTCTCGTGCTGGGCAAACCGCCGCCAAAAGGGCGACATCACCGGGGCATTCAAGATCCGATAAACATACGTTTTGCGCGTAGCCGAAAAACGGGCGTGGAACTCGTCAGGTGCGTTCTCGATATTCATTATGCGGATGTCCCGCCACAAATTTCCGTTTATTGCCGCACGCAGCTTCTCTGGAGTAAATTTACGGTTCAGGAATACATTAGCAACCTGGCCCTCGGCATGAACGCCCGCGTCGGTACGGCCCGAACCAACCACGTTAACCTTGCCGCCCTCAAGCGTGCCGATTACGCGTTCGAGCTCACCCTGAATGGTTCGGTCATTTTCCTGCACCTGCCACCCGTGGAAGTCCGTGCCGTCGTATTGAATGAGAAGCTTATAGTTCATTCAAAAGATACAAACGGAGAATTACGCAGGTTGATTTGACATCGAATGCGGTTTCCTGCTCACCTGCGGCTGCCCGGTTTATAGGCAGCAATTCCGCTCGCGCACATCGGGCATGAATCCGGAGGATACGTGGGAACATTCATGCTCAACAACGCAATCCGTGGAACGCCCGTTTCGGCATCACCGCCCGATCGGTCGACGATCGACGCAGCTGCAACGACGTCCCCGCCGTCTTTTTCCAAAGCTTGAATGCATTCACGCGTCGAGCCTCCGGTAGTGATCACGTCTTCCACAACCAGCATTCGCTCACCCGGTTTTACCGCAAATCCGCGACGGATGGTCATTTTGCCGTCTTGCCGCTCGGTCCAGATAAAACGCACTTTCATAGCTTCCGCAACCGCGAAGCCTATGATCAGCCCCCCGATCGCGGGCGATGCAACCGTCTCGATCCGGCGATCGTCGAAGTGTCTGGCAATAGCGCGGCCAAACATTCGTGCGGCGGCAGGAATTTGAAGAGCCAGTGCACATTGCAAATACTGGCTGCTGTGCAAGCCGCTCGACAAAATAAAATGTCCATCAAGAAGCGCCTCGGTTTCTCGGAAGTGATCGAGAATCGTTTCTTCAGCTTCGTGCATTAGACTTAGGAGCCCAGAATCGGACGCGGATCGAAATCGTGACGGAATCGGTTATCATTCCCTCCCTGATCCGGCACATCTGCAAAACCGAGATTATGCCAAAAATGGTGTCGGCATCCCAATGCACGGCGACGAATTCCCCCTCGGCGATGATTTGTCTGGTCTCGATTTGATTAATCGATGGAAGAAAGCCGGAGAGAAACCTTCGATAACCCTCGGCCCCGACGCCTTTTCCGCTGATTGGATTGTCGAAACGCAAATCGTCTGCGCTCGGCACTCGGATAAGGTCTTTGGCGGCAACTCCTTCGAGATAGTTTTTCGATCGTGTTGGAAATGTTTTCTTTCATCGAATAGAGACCAGGTGCAAGTGTAATGCGCGTTCCCTCGCGCGAAATGGTTGCGGTTTTATCGAATCTCGTTAGAATAAACCATAATATGCCGCCCTCGCCAAACTTGATTTGCGAATCGCTGCTCGTCGCCGAAACGATAGATTACCTTGTGTCGGTCGGCGGGCGTGCAGGCGTTGTAGAGGTGATCGAGTGGGTGATGAACATCTCTCGGCCTTCCGATTCGCTGGCACGCTTGTTAGTTGCCGACCTTGCCGAGCGCGATTCGAGGTTGGTTTTGGCTGGAGATGAGGTCGAGCTTAATGAACCGGACCACGCGGGAATCGATTTGCACGAGACGGGCTTTGTGGTTTTCGACCTCGAAACCACGGGAGCCAAGTCCCCGCCGTGCCGAATCACCGAAATCGGTGCTTATCGCGTCGAGCGCGGCACGGTAATCGGTGAGTTTCACACGCTCGTCAATCCGCAAACACCTATCCCGCCATTTATTACTTCCCTGACCGGTATTAGCGACGAAATGGTCCGCAATGCACCCATATTTCGTGAAGTTATCGATCCGTTTCTCGACTTTATCGGCCATCGCGTGCTCGTTGCGCACAACGCGCGGTTTGACATGAGTTTTTTAAACAGCGAGATAGGGCGCGTTTACGAGAATTACCGGGTCGGCAACCCGGCCGTTTGCACCGTTCAGCTTGCACGGAGGCTTGTGTTTAATACCGAAAACCACAAGTTGAAAACCCTGGCCGCATATTTCGCCGTTGATCTTATCAATCATCACCGTGCGAGCGACGATGCTCGAGCCACGGCAACGATTTTTATAAATTTATTATCCGATTTGCAGCAGAAAGGTGTTTGCGACCTCGCCGCCTTGACAAAATTTGTGACCAAAAGCCATTATGCCCGACGCAGCAGAGTTAGCGCCTGAAAACCTCCAAAATCTGGACATTCGACCGACCCCGCGGGAAAAGATGAGTCTTTATCCGCTCGACACCTTCAAATACGAATTTGCCGGTCGCGAGATTTGGGTAGAGTTCGAGATGCCCGAGTTCACGGCGATCTGCCCATTTTCCGAGTTTCCCGATTTCGCGGTAATCAAGCTCAAATACGTACCAAACGAGCGATGCATCGAGCTAAAAAGCCTGAAGCTTTATATCAACTCGTTTCGCGAAATAAAAATCTTTCACGAGCATGTGATCAACGTGATTTTGGAAGATTTCGTAAAGGCGTGCGACCCGCTAAAAGCAGAGATCGAAGGCGACTTTCACGTGCGGGGAAATATTAAAACGGTTGTACGAGCAAACTACTTGCGTCCTGGTTAGTGAATCGCTGCCGTCATCACCCTGGGCTGCGAACGGAAATGCTTGACGCAGGCCTTTTCAACCAGGTCGTCAATCTTCTCGAATAAAGATTTCGTGTCATTCCCACCGGCATTGGTAATCTCCGAAACTACCAGGAATTTTGCCTTTTCGCGTAAGGTTTGTTCACGGAACGAAAGCCTTTTTTCGTGACTTAGAAATGTAAGCTTTTTCAGAACATCCGCCGCCTGAAAAGTGTCGCCGGATTGAATCTGTTCGCTGAATTGTTTCGAACGGGTTTTCCAATCTTCCGAAACGTGTTCGAAATCGGCCGACAGCGCGTCAATAAGCTGACGGCATCTGATTTTGGTAAGTACCGGCCTGATCCCTACGCTGTCGGCCTTTCCAAGCGGGACGAGAATCATGGAGTTATCGCTTAAGACGCGAAGTGCGTAAAACCGAATGGCGTTGTCGCCAATCGTTTTATCTCGTATGGCCTCGACCTCGCATACACCCTGACTCGGATACGCTACTTTTTGTCCGATTCTGAGTTGCATCTTGTCTCTCCCGCCCGTTCGCGATTTCGCCGCAAGAATATCTTCCGGTGTCCACGTGGGTGACAGTGCCCGTCCGATAAAAGTATGATTCGAATTGTCTGTATAATAGCATGCTTTAAGCGGGGCGTGAAGGAGTTTTAATCTCGGGATTTAAGTGCTTGTTCGGCGGGTAGTTCGATAGTGAAAACGGTGCCCTCGCCAAGCCGGGAATCGGCCGAGATCTCGCCATCGTGCAGCTTCGCGAGGTGCTTAACAATCGAGAGGCCGAGACCGGTGCCGCCAACGCCCGATGTCCGGGCACGATCCGCTCTGTAAAATCGTTCGAAAATTCGTGCCAGTTGGTCCGGTGGGATTCCTTCGCCTTCATCAACCACCGAAATAAAATCGCTATCTCCCTCGCAGCGGTGGGTAACAGTTACAGATTTATTTTGCCGATTGAATTTGACGGCGTTGTCGATAAGATTTGTGAGCATCTGCTCGAGCCGCTGGACGTCTGCGATGACGGTGGCGTATTCGGGCACATTGTTTATAAGTCTTACCGCGCGATCATTTGCCTGCGAAGATAACGCCGTAAAGACGTCGTCGACCAGTCTATGCAAATCGACGCGAGCGGTGTCGATACTTATTCTCCCCGATTCGATCAAGGACAGTTCGAGTATTTCAGAGATCAACGCGTGCACTCGTTCGGCGTTGCGGCGGATAATCGAAATAAATCTTCGGTTGTTATCTTGATCGTCAATCGCACCGTCTTCGAGCGTTTCGACGAAGGCAATAATCGATGTAAGCGGCGTGCGCAGCTCATGTGAGATATTCGATAGAAACTCTTGTCGAACCTGTTCCAGCCGTTCAACCTGAGTAACGTCGTAGAAAAAGCCGATCGCCTTCCCAGCCCGATCTTCAAGATCGAACGGCGTGACACGAACATCGTAAATTCGCCGTTCGCCAATTCCGAATTCGATCCGTAGATCTGATGTTACCCCTCTCTCGATCGCCGCTATAAATGCATTGTGAAGTAATGGATCGCGAACGAGCTCGCTTAATCGGCGATTTTCGAGCGGACTGCGATCTCGGGAGAACGCACTCACGGCAGCGGCGTTAGCCGCCGCCACGCGCATCGAGCGATCGACGATCACCACAGCCTCGCGCGTCGCGTCAAGAATTAGTTGCAGTATTGGTAAAATGCCAGGTTGCACTTTATCCGGCGAGACGCGCGTCTGGTGAAATGCGGTGATCATTTGATAGCGGAAAATCGATACCCGACGCCGACGACAGTCTCGATGCACGCTCCGCACTCACCCATTTTTTGCCTCAAGCGACGAACATGCACGTCGAGCGTCCGCGTATCGCCAAAGTAGCTGTAACCCCAGACGTTGTCGAGCAGTTGCTGCCGGGTCGCTACGCGGCCGATGTTCTTGATCAGGTGCTCGAGAAGTGCGAATTCCTTGCGCGTGAGCTTGATCTCCGAGCCGTCGCAGACAACCCGCATATCGTCGAAATCGATCGCGACTCGTTCATCCTTATACCTAGCTTCTACATCGCGGTCCGTCCGCCGCATAACGGCTCGCACGCGGGCCAAAACTTCTCTGACGGAAAAAGGCTTAACGATGTAATCGTCGGCACCAATCTCAAGCCCACCGATTTTATCGGCTTCGGCCGCTTTTGCGGTCAGCATAATGATTGGCGTTTTTTCGGTCAAGGGTTCGCGGCGAAGACGGCGGCAAAGTTCGATCCCGCTCATTCCCGGCAGCATCAGATCGAGAATGATCAGCGAAGGCGTAGTTTTTTCGTCCAAGGCAAGCCGCAAACCCTTTTCGCCGGATTCCGCGATGGTCGACCGAAAACCCTCGCGACGAAAATTGTATTGCAGACTTTCTGCAATGTCCGCATCGTCCTCGACAATAAGGATACTCTGCAACATAGTTTGGCGGCGAATTCTCTTGTTCAGGAAACGTAAAGAATCAAGCCTAGGCCTGCGGATTTACCTGGATGTTACAGTAGCGTTACGAAGCTGTTAATTGTGATCACGCCGGACGTCGCCACCCCCTAATGCTTCATTTCCTGCTTTGGCTTAATAACGAAGCGAAGCGTTCCCGCTTGGGCGGCGATATCGGCCCACTTTCCAATATTGAGGTCGATCACCGCAAGAGCAGCAGTCGGCATAGACTCGCTGCGGCCTGTCAAAATTCGGACGAGTTCTTCAGATACCGGGTTGTGCCCGACGAGCAGCACACATTCAAATCTTTCATCTAAATTAGCGATCACTTTCAACAACGCGCTCGGGCCGGCTTCGTAAATCTTCTCCTCAAATACGATCTCGCCATCAAGGTCGCCATTTTTCTTAACCAGTTCGGCCGTCTCGCGGGCACGACGGGCCGGCGAGCTCATGATCAAATCCGGCACGAGTTTGCGGGCCGTCATTAGTTCACCCATAAAAGGCGCCGCCTTTTGCCCGCGTTGGTTGAGCGGACGTTCGAAATCCGCTAAATTCGGATCGTCCCAGCTCGATTTTGCATGCCTCAAAATAAAAAGTGTCTTCATCGCTTTTTAAGCATCATCGGACTCAACAATTTTCGTGCCGATTGGCGAGCTTTGTCAAAACAACTCAGTCATAGGTTAGAATCGGAATTAACTGTAAATAATGACGTCTCTCAGCGCGGCAATTCTAATTAATCTGCTCGGCTTCACTGTCGGGGCAGCTCTGTACGGATTGTTGGCCTTTATGGTTTTGCGCAATCGTAAAGGCGAAAGCGAAAAACGGACCGACCGCCTCTTGCTCGTTACTGCTTTGCTTGGCTTGTTGTGGAATGTCGGCGAATTAGTAATCTACATCGGGCGCGATTTTGGGACATCTGTCGATTTTGGCCTTCTGTCAGCGGCAGCCTATTCGGCTCTCGGTTTTCTTCCTTCGGTCGTGATGCTATCGGTTAGAAATGACCGGGTTATGACAACCTGGCTGGCCGTGCTTGCCTTTTGCTTAAGTCTCTTCGCAACCGTGGCACACTTTTATACGGCGATTTCAGGCGGCAACGCCCCGTCGGGCCTAGGACTACAAGTTCTTTCATTCGGATCACTCGCACTCGCCGCTGGTGTTCTAATTTTCAGTGCGAATGAGGCCCGCGCGGCTCGGGCGGCCTGGATCGCGGCTTTGATGGTTTTTGCCGTTTCGGCATTTCATTTGAGCGCCGGAGCGGAGGCCAATTCATGGTTCGTCGAACTTGTGGCGCATCAATCGTCGCTGCCGATCGCGCTAATCATCCTTTATCAGAACTACCGTTTCGCCTTTGCCGATTTATTTTTAAAGCGGGCTCTGTCGTTGATGCTTCTGTCGCTGGTCGCCTTCAGTTTGTATGTCGGCGTCGCGGCTCCGCTGCTTCGCTATCATGAAACACACGATCGCAACGACGCCCAGGCGATCGCGATTATCCTGACGCTTTGGATCGCGACGGCGATCATCTACCCGAGCCTACATAATCTGGCCGTTTGGATCGTCGACAGAATAATCTTGCGTCGTGCTGATTACGCAAGGCTTCAAATTGAAATTGCCACTCGCATCGAAAGTCTCGATAAAGAGAACGACGTGCTCGGTCATGTCGGCGCAACGCTTGCCCGCGTCCTTACGGCGGACAGCTGCAGGTGGAAAAAAATTGAAACATCGTCTCCGACCGCAATCGTCTCGCAGAATAGTTTGTCGGCACTTGTTCGAGTGCCAACGGGCGAGCCTCCGAATCATGCATTTCAATTTGAAAAATTCCGCGGGGGCCGGCGGCTGCTTTCCGACGAGACTGCGATGCTCGAAACAATTGCCCTGATCACTGCCCGGCGTATCGATGCGTTGCGTGTAGTGCACGAAAGGTGCGAGCGCCAGTTTCGCGACCAGGAGTTTTCGCGACTTGCCGCCGAGGCGCAGCTGATGGCGATCAGGGCCCAGATCAACCCCCATTTTTTGTTCAACGCTCTCACGACGATCGGCTATTTAATTCAGGCGGCCCCGGAAAAGGCTTTTCAGACGCTTTTGCATCTAACCCGTTTGCTGCGTTCGGTACTGACCTCGACCGCCGAATTTTGGACGCTTGGTGAAGAGCTCAAACTTGTTCGCGATTACCTTGACATCGAGCGGGCAAGATTCGAAGAACGGCTCGAGGTTGAGGTGAACGTGCCGATCGAACTGGAAAAGATCCGCATTCCGTCCTTACTGTTACAGCCTCTGGTCGAAAACGCGATCAAGCATGCGATCGCACGCAATAAGGCTGGCGGAAAGATCATAATCACGGCCAGCCGCGATAAGCTCCGCGACGGCCGCTTGCGTATGGAGGTAATCGATTCAGGCGGTTCGTATTCGAATGCGGAGGAAAACGGCCGTGCCGGCACCGGGCTGAAAAACGCACGGGCTCGCCTCGCCGCGCATTTCGGCGACTCGGCTGAGCTTTTGCTGACAAAAAAGAAACGCGGCGGTACGAAAGCGATAGTGAAAATCCCTGTGCGAGAGACTGCGAAAGAAAATGAAGCCGCGAGCGTTAACGCATAATATGCTTCGAATTATCATCGCCGACGACGAGCGGCCCGCCCGCGAGTACTTAAAGACGATGCTCGCGGAATTTGGCGACGTGCGGCTGATCGGCGAGGCCGGCGACGGTGCCGAGGCTCTCGAACTCATCAAACGCGAAAAGCCCGACCTCGCCCTGCTCGATTTGCAAATGCCGGAGTTGTCCGGCCTCGACATCGTGTCGATGCTGCGGCGATCGCAGATGCCCCTCGTGGCATTCATTACAGCCTTCGACGAACACGCGATAAGGGCGTTCGAGCTCAACGCGATCGATTACCTGCTCAAACCCGTCGAAAAGAACCGCCTTCGAACAACGCTCGACCGCGCCGGCGAACGGCTCGAGGCTGGCGACTGGCGCGACACTCACTCACAGCAAATAAAAAACGCGGCCGGTTTTTACGCGCAGGATGCGGGCGACGGCCTCATCGAACGCATTCCCGTCCGCATCAGAGAGGATATACGGCTGATCGCCGTCGCAAAAATTGCCTCAATCGTCGCCGACGGGGAACTGCTCAAGATCACCACGATCGACAATCAAAAATATGTCATCAATTACCGCCTGAAGGATATTGAAAACAGACTCGATGACCGGCAATTCGTCCGGCTCTCGCGCGGAACCCTAGTCAACATCGATCAGATCGACCACATGTCGCCGTCAACGGCGGGCACTTTTATAATCGTTCTGAAAAACGGTCAAAAAGTTACTTCCAGCCGACACCAATCGAAAATATTGCGCTCTCGTCTGCTAAGGCTATAAAGCAGTCGAAAAAACTTTCCAAACTTTTCTCTTGACCGAGTTTTAGCCTCGCCGCCCAAAGTCGCTAACGACTGTTTATTTGTCTATCGCGACAACTCGTTGAATAAATTCGAATTAATCTGTAACCCGTCATAAAATTCGCTAATCTAATGCGTAATATATTCGCTTCATAGCAGTTACATGTATAAACGCACTCTTGGATTATTAATTTTTTTGCTGTTCGTCTTCGGCTTCTCGTTAACGGCGGCCGCGCAGAGCTCGGCAATTCGCGGGCGCGTGAGCAGTAAGATAAACGGTTCGCCGCTTCACGGTGTCTCGGTGCAGATCACGCAGCTTAGGCGGTCGGTTGAGACGAACGACGAGGGCATTTATGAATTCACCGCCGTGCCGCCGGGAACGTACACGCTTGTGACACATATCGAAGGATTCTCGGATGAAACACGATCGGTAGCCGTCAGGGCGAACACCACTGCGATCATCGATTTCTCGCTTGGCCTAAACGCTCTTCGAGAAGAAGTTACCGTTACCGCTACGGGCACCGAGGAATCGATATTCGAAACCTTTCAATCGGTCGATTCGGTCGGCTCGACCCGCATCCGCGAACAGGCGAGCACCGCCATCGGTGAGGTGCTCGAACGCGAGGCCGGCGTCGGCAAACGCTCCTTCGGTCCGGGAACCGGTCGGCCCGTAATTCGCGGCTTCGACGGCGACCGCGTGCTCGTCTTGCAGGACGGCATTCGCAATGGTTCGCTCGCATCGCAAAGCGGCGATCACGGTGAACCGGTCGACACGCTGAATCTTGAACGACTCGAAGTGATAAAGGGTCCGGCGACTTTGCTCTACGGATCGAACGCTATCGGCGGCGTCGTAAACGCCGTCACATCCGACGAAGACGATCCGCATGAAGGTATCCGCGGCGTCGTAACCGGACTCAGCGGAACCGTTAACCGGCAAGGCGGAATTTCGGGCGGCCTCGAATACGGCGTGAGGAAATTTGTTTTCAAGGGTAACGGAAACTTTTTGCGTGAGGGCGATTACAGTACGCCGTTGGGACGCATTCCCAACTCGGCTTCGCGGGCCTACGGCGGCAGCGTCGGCGTCGGATATTTCGGCGAAAAGGCGTTTGTCAACGGGAGTTTTGGCTTCGACCGCAGGCGTTACGGCGTGCCCTACGCGCCGCTTTTTGAAGCGGGCATTTTGCTGACCGATGCAAATGGAAATCCGTGCGAGCCAATCGAGAAGGAGGCTGCGGCCCGCGAAGGAGCAGAGTGCGAATACGACATTTTTGCGATCCGCGACCGTTTCTCAAACGCCCTGCCCGAAGCGCCGGAAGAGGCCATCGACTTGAAAATGCGGCGAAACAATTTTCGCGTTCGCGGCGG
>JBHENZ010000025.1:0-3639 GCA_046261815.1 Pyrinomonadaceae bacterium
TGCCGCCATGAGGGAACCGAGAAATTTTTCGCCTTTGTTTCGGGACTAGGATCGGCGGTCTTGATGCCAAGTTTATGGAGAATCGATAGACACGCATCCGTATTGACTTCCAAACCCGTCAACCTTTGAACAGCAACCGAAATGTTTTCCGATTCAACCTCAACAGAGTTTTGCGGCGTCGGATAAACGTCGAAGAAACCGCCCAGTTCGCCGCCCGCCAATTCGCAGATCAACTCGGCCGCTCGACTTGATGCGTGTACCAAATTATTAATATCCACGCCGCGTTCGAAACGATAGCTTGCTTCGCTCGCGAGTCCAAGCTGTCGTGAGGTCTTGCGGATGCTTGTTCGCTCAAAATAGGCGACTTCAAGTAAAACATTAACTGTGTTATCTGAGATTCCAGAACCGAATTCGCCCATCACGCCCGCGATCGCCACCGGTTTTTCGGCGTCGCAAATCGCAAGCATTGTTTCATCGAGCGTTCTTTCAACTTCATCCAGCGTTTTTATTTTCTCGCCGCCTCGTGCCCGCCTGACAACAATTCGGTTCCCCGACAATTTATCCAAATCGAACGCATGCATCGGCTGTCCAAGCTCGAGCATTACATAATTCGTAATATCCGCGACATTATTGATCGATCGTTCCCCGATTGCCTCAAGCCGCCGCACCAGCCATTCCGGTGACGGCCCAACCTTAACGTTCTTGATAATCCGGGCCGTAAATCGATGACACAAATTCGGATCGTCGACCTTCACAACGTCGTAAGCGAGCACAGCCGGAACCGGTGGCTCGACCGCTGCACCTGTCGGTTGCATCGTTGCCCTTAAATGCTTGCCCGTTATCGCGGCAACCTCGCGAGCAATACCCAAATGCGACAAGCAGTCCGGCCGGTTCGACGTTAGATCAATATCAAGAATTGCGTCGTCCGCCGTGCGATTGACGCCTTCGACAGCCAGCCCGACTCGTGTGAGATTTTCCGCCAGCGTTTCGGCCGGAACGCCAATATCGATTATATCTTTTAACCAGTTGTAGCTGATGTTCATACGTTTCTACGCTTTACTAATGGTTTCCCGCAAATCCTTTAGGGTAACTGTGCGCTGATACCAATATCCATTCATCGATTCGAGAAACCCTTTGGTGATCGGGAACCGCGACTTCGCCCCTTTTGACGAAATCGATTGCACATTTATCACACAGAGCGCGCCGAGCATCATCAATCCATCGTCAATTTCTTTCGGGTAATAGATCTCACGGCAATAAAACTAACCGCATATACCGCTTTCGATCGAGAAGTTCTTCCGGGTGATTGCTGGAGTGCGTATGTACTGCCGGAGGCCATTTGTGTTGTCCATTTACTTAAACTGTTCCAAAAACCTCACATCGTTCTCGAACATATGCCGGATGTCGTCGATCGAGTACATTAGTGCGGCCATGCGTTCGAGTCCGAAGCCGAAGGCGAAGCCGGAATAAACTTTTGGGTCAATGTCGCAGGCCTTGAGCACGTTTGGGTGCACCATTCCCGAGCCGCCGAGTTCAATCCAGCCTGAGCCTTTGCACGGGCGACAGCGTTTGTTCTCGAAAACACCGGTGCTTCCGCATTTGAAGCACGAAAAATCGAATTCCGCACTCGGCTCGGTAAACGGGAAGTAAGAGGGCCGAAACCGCGTTACAGTCTCCGGTCCGAAAAGTCGCCGCAGCCATTCGGCTACCGTGCCTTTCAGATGCGCCATCGTGATGCCTTTATCAACGCACAAACCCTCGATTTGGTGAAACATCGGCGTGTGCGTCATATCCGGAGTGTCCCGGCGAAACACGCGGCCGGGAGCGATAATCCGAATCGGCACACCGCGGCGTTCCATCGCACGGACCTGCACGGTCGAGGTTTGCGAGCGCAAAGCGAAACCGTCAGTCGTATAAAACGTATCCTGCGATTCACGGGCCGGGTGGCCTTCGGGGATGTTCAGGGCGTCGAAATTGTAATAATCTGTTTCGATCTCGCGGTCGTCCTCGATCGAATAACCCATAGACACGAAAATATCCTCAATCTTTTGACGCAGAATCGTGATCGGGTGCAGGTGACCGGTCCGAGGCCGTCGGCCGGGAATTGTCACGTCCAGTTTTTCGGCCTCGATCTTCGCGTTCGAAATATAATCACCCAGTGTCGATTCGGCCCGGATGATTTTGTCGGAAATCTCTTTTTCAACAGCCTGTACCAACTGCCCGAACTCGCCGCGCTTTGCTGGCTCAACCTTTCCTATTAACTTTTTAGCATTAGCGATCGCCGATTTCTTACCTGTATGGCGTACCTTCAACTCGCCGACCGATTTCAGCATCGTCTCGGCTTCGTTCAAGGCGCTGCCATTAAATTCGATCTTGTTGAACGATTGAAAGTCTTGCTCGAACGCGGCTCTCGCCGCTTCGATTTTCGCGTACTCTTCAGACATACATTAAAGAATTTATCAGGTCGGCTGCGAGAAAAATCCTGACGAAAGCAATTTTAGCAATACTTGCGACTGTGGCAAACCGACAAGCATTTTTCCTGACCGTCCGCGTTTGCTATCATCTAATTTTTCAACATCTACATTCCTTAAATGAAAGCAATTGTTAAAAGCAAGGCCGAGCCCGGATTGTGGATCGAGGACGTTCCTGAACCTGAGATGGGCATCAACGACGTGATGATTCGCGTCAAAAAGGCCGGAATTTGCGGTACCGATCTGCATATTTACAACTGGGATGCCTGGGCACAGGGCACGATAAAAATCCCGACCGTGATCGGCCACGAATTCGTCGGCGAGATCGTCGACGTCGGCTCGAACGTTAACGATTTCGCCGCCGGCGACATCGTCAGCGGCGAGGGCCATCTTGTCTGCGGCCGCTGCCGAAACTGCCTCGCCGGCCGTCGTGCCCTGTGTGCCAACACCCGCGGCATCGGTGTAAACACGAACGGCGGTTTTGCTGAATTTATCGCTTTGCCGATGACAAATATTTGGAAGCACAATCCCGACATCGACACGGAAGTCGCCGCGATTTTCGACCCGTTCGGAAATGCAGTCCACACCGCTCTTGCCTTCGAAGTATTCGGCGAAGACGTGCTCATCACCGGAGCCGGCCCGATCGGCATAATGGCCGCCGCCGTCGCACGCCACGCCGGAGCAAGGCATATCGTCATTACCGATGTGAATCCATACCGTCTGGAACTCGCCGAAAAAATGGGCGATGTGACCGTGGCCGTAAATGTTAAAGAAACAACGCTTAAAGACGTTCAAAAAAAACTTGGGATGAAGGAAGGTTTCGACGTGGGTTTCGAGATGTCCGGCGTGCCGTCCGCCTTCACGGACATGGTCGCGAATATGTACCACGGCGGCCGCATCGCCCTGCTCGGCATTCCGACCGAACAGTTCCCGATCGACTGGAAGACCGTCGTCTTCAACATGCTCCACATCAAAGGCATCTACGGCCGCCAGATGTACGAAACCTGGTACCAAATGAGCGTGCTGCTCGAAACCGGCGTCGATATCTCGCCGGTGATCACGCATCGGTATTCTTACAAGGATTTCGAGCTGGGATTTGAGGCGATCCGGTCGGGTGATTGCGGGAAGGTAATACTTGATTTTGAATCTATCTGAGGAGATTCTGATT
>JBHENZ010000026.1:0-10290 GCA_046261815.1 Pyrinomonadaceae bacterium
ACCTGGGCCCGCGACGCGTAGACAACCTTGCCGATTCCGGGCTGAGCGGGCAGAAGCGAGTGCGGGTCAGGGCTAAGATTTCTTTTGCCCTCAGGATGAAACCCGATCAGGTTCCCGCGGCCGTTGGAACAAATCCGCACAAGCTCGCGCACAGAGAATTTATCAAAGGCGCGTTTCAAATTTTCCTTCTCTTCTCGGAAGAATGGCGGATACATTGCCCACCAACCCATCGCCAAATTTACGAACCAGCCAAACGGATTATCGTAAAAAAACTTGGCCCTAACCGGAAAATAAAGCTTCAACGGCCGATTCGTTTGGCGGAAAAGCACGCTGGAGACGGTAAACATGTCAAAAAACGAACGGTGATTGGCAACCAAAACTATCGGGCGCTCCGGATCGGTTTCTTCAAAATTCTCAAGACCGAAAACGTTCATCAGATTGTAGGTCGCAAGATAAATCCACAGCGAGCCGACGTGCCGCTGAGAAAACGTCCAGAATCGTTTCCAACGGCCAGAATTCATTTGCCGTACCAAATTCACGGCGGCTCGCTCAAATGGCGAAAGAACCGCCAGCTCCTCAGAAGAGGGTTTCGAGGCAATTTCACTAATTTCGGCATCTGCGGCTGGGGATTCGGTGATCCGGTCCTCGGTCATAAGCAGGGTTTTAGCTTAGCAAAGTAACGGCAACGCTTCGAGGCACCGGCAATTAATTTTGTGGACTTTTCATCGAAATTTGTTTAAAATTTCATTACCTCCGCCGATTACAGCCGTTGTAAATTTGTCATTTCAAAAGCTGTTTTCTATTGATTTTATCGGTAATCATTTGCAGGGTTTCGCATCTGACGCAGGTAGCCTTATTAGAGCAAACTTAATGAAACGAATGCGTTTTCAAATTCCTTTTTTATGTCTTGTAGTTGCGGCCGTTTTGTCGCTACCAGTGTCTTCGCAAACGGTGAAAAAGAGCCCGTGGACGGAAATTGACGAATCGTCGATCCGAAAAAATGCGGTTGGCAGAGCCGTTACGCCTAATGCATATCGCATTTTTCGACTTGATAAGGCCGCACTGCGTGCCGAGCTTTCAAACGCGCCTAAAGAAGGCGCACCAGCATCGGCAGCCGGCGACAATGTCATCCTGCTGCCGATGCCGGATGGCAGCCTGAGCCGCTTTCGTATAGAGCATTCGCCAATAGTCGAGCTGGGCCTTGCAGCCAAATATCCCGAACTGAATGAAACTTATCGCGGACAAGGGATCGACGACCCGTCGGCAACGGTGCGCCTAGATTTTCTGCCCGAAGGCTTTCACTCTATGATTCTGTCGTCTCGCGGGACGGTGCTTGTTGATCCGTACGCACCCGGCGACACGGAAAACTACATTACTTACTACAAGCGTGATGCCCCGCGCGGCCCGAGCTTTTCCTGCGAAGTGACCGACACTGGTGCGGTGCAGAAACTATTCACGGCAAAAAATGCATCGCTCGAAAGCTTTGTCGCAAATGCTGCGCCATCGGTAGTCTCCGGCGGCACCTTGCGAACCTACCGGATCGCCGTCGCCGCAACGAACGAATATGCCGCCACCGTTGGCAGTAACACGGTCGCGGGCACTTTGGCGGCACAGGTCCTTGTAATGAATCGCGTCAACGGAGTATACGAGCGCGACGTTGCGATTCGGATGGTGCTCGTCGCGAACAATGATCGAGTAATTTACGCAACGGACAGCTCGTGCGGCGGTGCAGCATGTTCATCTGCGAACGACCCGTTTACAAACGACGACGGTGTGGCGATGCTAAGCGAGAACCAGTCGACCCTCAATTCTAGAATTGGCAGCTCGAATTATGACATCGGTCACGTTTTCAGCACTGGCGGCGGGGGAGTCGCGACGCTTAATGGCCCGTGCCGGAACAGTAAGGCCCAGGGCGTGACCGGCCTCGCAAATCCGGTTGGCGATCCTTTTACGATCGACTATGTAGCACACGAGATCGGACATCAGTGGGGCGCGCAGCATACATTCAACGGTTTAACGAGTAGCTGCAGCGATAATAGAAGCGCCGGGAGCGCTTACGAACCCGGCAGCGGTATTACGATAATGGCGTATGCCGGAATTTGCGACGCGCAGAACTTAGCCGCACACAGCATCGATACGTTTCACGCGAAAAGTTTGCAGGACATTATTACGTACAGCCAGAACGGCGACGGCAGCGCTTGTGCAATCCAAACGCCGACGGCAAACACGCCGCCATCGATTTCAATAGTCGGCGGACCCAGCTTCAACGTTCCCAAGCAGACGCCGTTCACGCTGACCGCATCGGCCACCGACGCGAATGCGGACGCGATCACTTACGATTGGCAGCAGTTTGATCTTGGAGCGGGAGCTTTTTCAGTGCCGAATAGCGATGCGGATGGCGTTGCTCGCCCGATTTTTCGAGCTTACGCACCAAGCTCTCGTCCTTCGCGAACGTTTCCTTCCGAGCAATTCATTCGCTCAAACGCCAACATACCGCCAGCGACACTCAGCGGTTTTCTAACGGGCGAGGTTCTTCCGGCGATCGGGCGCTCGATGACGTTTCAAGTTATAGCCCGCGACAATCGAGCGGGCGGCGGAGGCATCAGCACTGCTATCGCAATAGTGGCGGTTGACGGCGGCGGCGGACCGTTTAACGTCACGGCACCGAACGGCGGAGATACGTGGACGGGCGGACAGACCCGCACCGTGACATGGGATGTGGCAAATACTACGGCGGCACCGGTAAGCGCTGCGAATGTCAAAATTACCTTATCGACCGACGGCGGCGTTAGCTTTCCAACCACATTGGTCACCAGCACGCCGAACGACGGCTCGCACGACCTTGTAGTTCCGTCGGCCAACACCGATTCGGCCCGAATTCGCGTCGAGGCCGCGGGCAATATCTTTTTCGATATTTCGAATGCGAATTTCGCGATCACATCCGCTTCCGCAGGCGCCGGTTTGATTGCCGGCCGGATTACGACTGCGGCTGGTTTTGGCCTTCCGAGAGTGTGGGTCGAGCTGAGAAATGTAGGCGGGCAAGCGGAGCGGTCGGTGTTGACGAATCACCTCGGCTATTTCAATTTCATCGACGTGCCGTTCGCTCAATACAGCATCGTCCCGCGACAACGAAAACGTTATTCGTTCAGCCCGGAAAGCATAACCCGCTCGTTCCAGAGCAATGCGGCGGACGTAGATTTTACGGCGGTGGTTAACTGAGATTAGGCGGGAATTTTTTGGTGCGGCAACGGTTGAAAAGGAGAGGCTCCGGCTTCTCTTTTTTATAACTCGACAACGACCGGAGCGTTCACAGGCTGGTACAATTCGTCGCAAACCGAGGCGTTTACGAATTTAACGCCGAGAAGTTCTTCGACGCCGTAGCCGCAATGGATATGGCCGAAAACGTGAAGTAGCAGACGACCGCGTAACTCCTCGACTCTTTTCCGCAGCTCTTCGCAACCTTCGTTGCTAAATCCGTGAGCGGTGGGAGCTGCATCCAGTATTTTCTGCGGCGGACCGTGAGTAACAAGAACATCTACGTCGTCAGGGATCAACGCCCACTTTTCCCTAAGTTCCCTGCCCCGCATTAGATTGAACGCCCAATCGTAGAACCGCGGCTGCCATGGGCTGCCGTAAATTTTAAGGCCGTCAATCTCAAAGGTTTCATCCTGCAGATATCTGACGTTGTCGGAAAGCAACGATCGCGCGAGCCGATTGTCCGTTTCGAATAGCCAGTCGTGATTGCCGGCGACGAAGATCTTGTGACGATGTGGCAGCGATGCAAACCAGTGATTGAATTTTCGAATCTCGTCGACGGCTCCGCGAACGGTCGCATCGCCAGCATGGATCAGAACGTCGCCATCCGGGACGGCGATCTGTTCGTTTCGGTTGTGGCTGTCGGAGATGCATACGATTTTCATCGGGCTCCTGGGTCGTGTGCGGTTGATCGCCTGGCTCGCGTCTCGTGGTGGGTGTAGCCGTCGTCGGATTGTCCCCAACAATCGCAGGCTGGCGCGTGCTGATTCGAATGCGCCTTTTGGATCCGATGTGCGGGATGGGCAGGGAGAATCATATGCGTTATCAATCGAGATCCAGGAATTCTAAGCAACCCATTTGTTAAATTGATTTTACGTGCGATTATCCAGCCTCGAACCTCCGATAAGCAAGGCGATTTGAGTGTTAAATTAAACCGATTATCATTGTTCTAAACGCCGGTGTCTATCGCGCAATTATCGGCAGCCGCGATCATTTCGAGCTGGCCTTACTCGATATTGAAATATTTGGCGTCCGGATGGTGAACGATAATGGCGGAAGTCGATTGTTCGGGGTCCAGCTGAAATTCTTCGGTCAGTTCGACCTCAATGCGCTCAGGCCGAAGCAGCTCGAAAAGTTTTGCCTGATCTTCAAGATTCGGACACGCCGGATAGCCGAAGCTGAACCGCGAGCCCTGGTAACCCTGATGAAATAATTTCGAGAGTTGCTGCGCGTCCCGATCCGCGATGCCGAGTTCCTCCCGTACGCGTTTGTGCCACATTTCGGCAAGAGCTTCGGCCGACTCGACCGAGAGGCCGTGAAACAAAAGATAGTCGGTGTAATTGTCCGCCTTAAACAGTCCGGCCGAATGTCGGCTCGCCCGACAACCCATCGTTACCAGTTGAAAGGCAACCACGTCCGTCCTGCCCGAATCGACCGCCGCGAAAAAGTCGGCAATGCATAAATTCTTTCCGCCTCGCTGCTCGACGGGTTGCCTTGGAAAGGCGAATCGCAGTCGTTCCGTCTGTTTATCTTCCGCGTAAATGATCAGGTCGTTTCCGCTCGATTGACATGGAAAGTAACCATAGACAAGCTTTGCTTCCAGCAATCTTTCGCGAATCGCTTTCGCCTTGACCTCGCTAAACTTTGGATACACGGTCGATTCGAGGGTGGCGGCGTATTCTTCGGCAGATTTTTTTCCCTGCTTATATTGCCACTGCCCTTTGAACAAGGCGGTTTCGTTGACGTATGCAAACACCTTTGTCAGGTCTTTTATCTCAACGACCTTAGATCCATAAAATGGAGCGTTTGGGATGTTTACCTGCGTAGTGATTTCGGACCGTGTGGCGTGTTTCGTGTTACCGCTTGATCGCGTGGAAATTCGGGCGGAAACCTTGCCGAGCTTGGCATCTTCGCCGACAAGATCTTCTGTAAGCGCGACGGTTTCGATTTTCTGGCTCGAAGCCTCGCGGGGTAATTCCTCACCCGCCGCCGCAGGTGGTACTGACCCGTTGCCCGCAGCGGCAACTTTTGATTTCGGACTGCGAACTTGGGATTTTTGCGTGAGCCTGTCCATTGCGTGCAGGCCGTCGAAGGCGTCGCGCGCGTAGAAGACTTGTCCGTTGTAAAGCGGAACCAGATCGCTGTCCACATAGCGTCGATTGAGGGCGGCACCGCCGAGAATGACTGGCACTTTTATTCCACGCTCGTTCATCAACTCGAGATTGTCGCGCATTATCAAAGTCGATTTGACGAGCAGCCCGCTCATCCCGATCGCGTCCGCATTTGTTTCTTCCCACGCGCGAAGAATTTCATCGATCGGCTGTTTTATTCCGAGATTCACGACCTTATAGCCGTTGTTTGTCAGGATAATGTCGACAAGATTTTTGCCGATGTCGTGCACGTCGCCCTTAACGGTGGCGAGCACCATTGTGCCTTTGTTGGCGCCCTCTACGCGATCCATCAACGGTTCGAGAAATTTGACAGCCGTTTTCATCGCCTCGGCCGACTGCAGCACAAAGGGCAGCTGCATTTGGCCGCTGCCGAAAAGATCGCCCACGGTTTTCATGCCGTCGAGCAAAATTTCATTGATAATTTCAAGCGGCGGATACTTTTCGAGCGCTGTTTTCAGCGAGTCTTCAAGGCCGATCTTCTCACCGTCGATGATGTGATGTTTTAGTTTTTCCTCGACCGGCAAATTCGTGATGTCAGGCTTGATCGCCCTAGCCGATTTTCCTTCGAATAGTTTTGTAAATTCGGTGAGCGGGTCGTATGTACACACATCGCCGACGAATTTTCGGCGGTCGTAAATTAGATCGCGCGCGACTTCGATTTCGTGCTCACTAAATCGAATCAGCGGCAAGATTTTCGACGCGTTTACTATCGCCGAATTCATTCCGGCTTCGACACAATCGTGAAGAAAGACGGAATTCAAATTGACACGCGCGGCCGGATTCAAACCGAATGAGATATTCGAAACGCCGAGGATAATGTTGCAATCGGGCATTTCGGAACGGATGACGCGAATTGACGCGATCGTTTCATCGGCGTTTCTGCGATCTTCTTCAATTCCGGTCGAAATCGGCAATGCGAGCGGGTCGAAGAAAATATCGTGCGCCGGAATGCCGAAGGCGGTCGCCTGCGCGTGTACGCGCCGGGCTATTTTTAGTTTATTTTCGGCGCTTCGCGCCATCCCGTTTTCGTCGATCAAACCGATAACGACTGCAGCACCGTACTCTTTTGCGAGGCCGAGTACTTTAAGAAACCGCGGCTCGCCGTCTTCGTAATTTGTCGAGTTGAGAATGCATTTTCCGCCGGCGTGCTCAAGTCCGGCTTCCATTTTTTCCCACTCGGTCGAGTCGAACATTAGTGGGATTTTGACGTTCGTCACAAGACGCGATGCAAGCTCGTGCATATCGGCGACGCCGTCGCGGCCGACGAAATCGACGTTGACGTCGAGGATATGCGCGCCTTCGCGTTCCTGAGATTTTGCTAGCGAAACAAGGCCGTCCCAATCTTCGGCATCGAGAAGATCGCGCATTTTTCTCGAGCCTGAGGCGTTGACGCGTTCACCGACGATAAGAAACGACGCGTCCTGCACATAAGGCTGCTGAAAGTAAATCGACGACGCCGATGGCGCGAGTCGAGCGTTTCGATCTTTCGGTGAAATATTGTGGATGCGGGCGATGACCTGTTTCAAATGCTCTGGCGTGGTGCCGCAGCAGCCGCCGACGATGTTTGCCCCGAAATCCTTTGCAAAATGCTCGATTTGGGCAGCAAAACTTTCAGGTGTTTCGTCATAATATTGCTGGCCGTCCTTCACCTCCGGCAAGCCGGCGTTCGGCAGCACGGAAACGGGCAGCGGCGAGTTTTCGCACAGATAACGAAAGCTGTCGGCCATATGCTTCGGGCCGGTGCCGCAATTCATCCCGATCACGTCGATCGGAAAAGGCTCAAGCGTCGTCAACGCGGCGCCGATTTCGGTGCCGTTCAGCATCGTGCCGAAAATTTCGATCGTGACCTGGGCTATGACGGGAATTTTTATTCGCTGTTTTTCAAAATGCTCGAAAACGGCCGCGAGTGCGGCTTTTGTTTGCAGCAAATCCTGGCACGTTTCGACAACAAGTAGATCAGAGCCGCCATCGACGAGGCCGCGCACTTGTTCCCGATAGGCGTCTTTCAAATCGCGATAAGTGATATGGCCCAGCGTCGGAAGCTTCGTTCCCGGACCAATTGATCCCGCGACAAAGCGCGGTTTGGCGGAGGTTGAAAAATCCGCGGCGATTCGTTTTGCGAGTTCGGCCGCTCGTTTATTTACGTCGTAGGTTTTTTCGGCGATTCCAAATTCAGTGAGTACAATCCGGCTTCCGCCAAAACTGTTTGTCTCGATTACATCGCAGCCCGTTTCGAGAAAGCTCGTATGCACTTTTTCAATCGCGTCCGGCCGCGTGTAAAGCAAATTCTCCGAGCAATTTTCAAAGGTCGGTCCGCCCCAATCATCGATCGATAGATTCAGCGACTGCAGATACGTCCCCATCGCTCCGTCGAAGACGACGATCTTTTCTTTTAATAAATCGAGAAACTTGCTCATAAATCAAAAACTCCGTGCCGCCTACAGCACAGAGTTTTCGTCAGAATATTCGGTTGAAACTCGTAGCTGTTTAGCCGTTTCTTTTACGTGGCCGCAAGTTGCTATAACTCACCACGGATCATTATGTAGATTAATTGTTCGGAGCCGTCTCCGTCAACCGGCGTTTGCTGTTACCAAAGCTCGCGCGGGTGAAGGAGAAAGCCTGGCAGCACGTCTTCGACCGGGCTCTTGTTGCGTATTCATTGCCATAGGCTGAACACATCCATTTTACCACACCGCGATTTACGAACGGCAGACGAAACGGTGTCGACTAGCGATTACGAATATAGTTGAAAGCCATTGAGGCAATGTCGTCCATAGAGCTGCCGTCGCGGTCCCGGTCGAACATTCCGGAAGCGGTGTCACCGATCGGACTGCCGGTGGAAGCGGCCGCTGACTGTTGTCCGCCAAACAGACCGCCAAGCAGATCGCCGAGGCCGCCTGCGCCGACATTCTGCTCACGCTTTTGCCGGCCAAGGTAGCCCATAACAATCGGTGCAAGCATCATCAAAATTTGAGCAACTTGTCCGGAATTTAGCCCGCTCTGATTTGTGGCCTGTTGTACGATCGGCCCCTGGTTGCCACCGAGGATATGACCGAGGATGCCGCCGGCGTCGGCCTGCCGCGGCGTCTGCTGCTCGCCAAAAATCATATTGCCAAGACCGCCGAGATTCCCGAGGATGCTGCCGTCGTGGTCTTGCTCAAGGGCGCTGTTCAGACTTTCAGCTCCCTGCGGCGTTGCCGCATTTTGCGCGAGGCTGCCCATTATCGCCGGAAGGGCGGCTTGTATGGCGGCCGAAACGCTAGATTGATCGGCACCGACCTGTTGGCTAATTTGATCGACGGCCTCGCTGCCCTGCTGCTGGCCAAGCAAATCCTGTAAAGAAAACATGATTCTCTCCTCCTTTGCGATTTTGGTCTAATTTGATGTCAAATGATCTTAACAGACTGCAACCTCGCGAATCAAAATAATGAATTTATGACTTCTGATTTCCGGCGGAACCGGTTGCGTTCGTGCTTGAAAGTTGCCGCCGCCGGATCTTTTTGCAGTTGAGGGCGTGCGAACCTGCGACTCTCGGATATATCATATTCGCCTGGGGCCGCGATCAAAACAATCGCTTGTTCAACGACGGTCGTTTTCAATTTGAACGCGACGAGTTTGGCAAGCTGGTAGACGTCCGCGTGCCTCGTGACACTCGGTTCGCAGCCGGCGAAGCGATCGGTAGGTTGAATAGGCTAAATCACGTTCATCTGATAACAGGTCGGCCCGGTAACGAGATGAACGCGCTCGAAGCTCTCGCGCTGCCCGGCGTGTCAGATAGGATAAAGCCGATAATTGAAAGAGTGGAGTTGTACGACGAAGTATGACGCGAAGTCGAAACCAAATCCCGGCGGCCGCGTATTAGTCGAGACGGGAGAGTGCGCATCGTCGTGCGTGCCCACGATCGTGTCGACGGAAATGCGGAGCGTCGAAAGCTTGGGCCTACAAGCTCGGATATCAAATCTTGACGGCGGACGAAAATCCGATTTCGGACATCCGATTCAACATCAAATTCGACCGTGTGCCCAAAAGTGGAGCCGTGGGATTTGCCTACGCTCCGGGAAGCAAGTCGGGGCCGACCGGCGAAACTATATTCGATTATGTAGTGACCAACACGGTTCGAAGTGATCGCTTCGCTGAAAGATTTCAAACGTTCACCGAACTCTCGCCGGGTGTTTATCTACTGCGAGTTTTCGCCGTCGATATTTTCTTAAACGAAACCTATCGGGATTTAATTTTTGAGGTGTATTGATGAGCTCAACTTTCTTAGCAATTGCGCTTTTATTCACGCTAATTCACTCGACGCCGATCGTGGCGTTCGAACGCATTTCGACCGAGCCGTCGGAAGTCCGGATCACGCCGCCGGCGCCGAGATTTACCGACGCCGAGCGGCAGGCAGAACTCGCGCGTCGGCGTGCGGCCGTCGCGTCAAAGATGGCTGACAAAAGCGTAATGGTCCTGTTCAGCGCCGAACCGAAGCTTTACACAAACGACGTAAATTATGTTTTCCGTCAGGAAAATAATCTTTATTACCTGACAGCTTTCAAACAGCCCGGTGCGACGTTGATCATTCGAAAAAACGGAGCTGATGCCATCTACACACTATTTATTCGAAAGCGTAACCCGCAGTTTGAAACCTGGAACGGCCGGATGTATTCGAACGAGGAGGCTCAGAGGATAAGTGGACTTTCCAGCATTCGAAATAACGACCAACTTGAACCTGCGCTGAAATCGATACGCGAACGTACTGAAGCCGCTATCGAGACACTTTATCTATTATTGCCCGCCACCGAACGCGATTCTGACGGTTTGCGCGAATTTGGACAAGAAGCCGAATTTGCGAAGCAATCGCCCGGCTATAAAGTTG
>JBHENZ010000027.1:0-4656 GCA_046261815.1 Pyrinomonadaceae bacterium
GCCTGGAAGCTGCCGATCGATTGGCCGAACTGCTCGCGCTCCTGCGTGTATTTCAGCGCCGCTTCGTAAGCTCCCTGCGCGATTCCTAACATCTGCGCGCCGATCCCGATACGGCCTTCGTTCAAAGTCTCGATGGAAACCTTGTAACCCTTGCCCACTTCGCCGAGCACGTTCTCTTTGGGAACTTTACAGTTGTCGAGTATCAGCTCCGTCGTCGACGACGCACGGATGCCGAGCTTGTCTTCTTTCTTACCTACCGAAAAACCGGAGAATTGTTTCTCGACGATGAATGCCGTGATGCCCTTATAACCGGCTTCGGGGTTGACGGTCGCGAAGACGACAAAGATTTCCGCCTCGTTGCCGTTGGTGATCCAGAGTTTCTGGCCGGAGAGTTCGTAAGAGTCGCCTTTCTCGACAGCCCGTGTTTTTAATGCGAATGCGTCCGAGCCGGCCGCAGCCTCGCTCAGCGCGTAAGCGCCGACTCTGCCGCTCGCAAGCTGCGGCATGTACTTCGTTTTCTGGTCGTCCGACGCCCAACGCATAAAGGCGTTAGTGACGAGCGTGTTATGAACATCGACAAAAACCGACACGCTGGCATCCACGCGGGCGAGCTCCTCGATAGCGAGGATGGCGTTGAAAATGGTCGAGCCGGCTCCGCCAAACTCCTCTGGCGACTCGATTGCCATCAAGCCTAGATCGAAACAATGTTTGATAATCTCGGGGTCGAGTTTTCCGGCGTGCTCCATCGCCTCCACGCGCGGGCGGACTTCGCCCTCGGCAAATTCGCGGACAGAGGCACGAAATAATTCTTCGTCTTCGGAAAGCGTGGTCAAAGCGTTAATGGAAAAAGCGGGCGTTGCGGCTGCGGTCATACAGGGTTTCCTAATAGAGATTTTGTTAACCGGCTTTGGATAAAATACCATTTTATTCAGCGAGCATCGAAAAAGGCAAAGCATTGAACACCGAACACGAAGCACACATTCCCCAAATCGAGACCTCGCGATTCGACGCGCGTCACGCAACGAGGATCAAGATTATCGGCGCCATTCTAACGATCGGCGGCGTCGCGCTCTTTTCGTATTTTGTCTACTCGGTCGGCGTCAGCGAGATTCTGAATTTTATAGATAAGTTCGGTGTTGCAGGATTTGCCGTTATTCTCGGCGTGCATCTTCTGCGAATCGGCCTGCGAGCCGGAGCGTGGACGCTTTCGGTGCATGAGCCGTACATTCTTCGACTTCGAGAGGCAGTCTCAGCCGTGATCATCGGCGAGGCATTGAGCAGCATGATACCGCTCGGAATTCTGGTCAGTGGGACGGCAAAAGCCGTGGCGGTACGACAGCGTTTGCCGTTGGTCGTGGGCCTCTCGTCGGTGGCGACGGAGAATCTTTTTTACAGTATCACGACAAGCATTTTTCTAATTTTCGGCGCGTATACATTCGCACGTGGATTCGAGCTTGAACGCGGCTGGGTGATCACGATCGATATCCTGATCGGCCTGATTTTTCTCGTGATCCTACTTATAGTGGCGATGATTGTCAGGCATTGGCATTTTGCGAGCGAGATATGCGAGCGCATGTATCGCCGTGGGTGGCTGACCGGAATTCTCGAACATGGCCGTATGCAGGTGCGGCTCTTTGAAAATTTTATCTACGGCTTTTATCGTAAATATCCCCGACGCTTCTTGCCGATCTTTTTACTTGAGGCGACCTATCACGCGCTGGGCGTTTTCGAGACGTGGTTTATTTTGACGATGATCGCTGAAGCAATACCATCGGTTGTCTCAGCATTCTTGCTTGAATCGGTGAGCCGCCTGATCACGATTGTTTTTAAGCTGGTACCCTTTTTAGTCGGTGTAGACGAAGCTGGAGCCCGCTTTGTCGGCGAAACCCTGGCCATCGGTGCCGGCATGGGCGTTTCGCTGGCGATTATAAGAAAAGGGCGTATTTTGTTTTGGACGGCGGTCGGGCTTTTGTTGTTGATCAAACGAGGATTGACGTTTCGGGATATTGCCGAGGTGAAAGGGGACTAAGGTTACCTTTCAGGGCTTTCCGGCAATTAAAACGGCCAAAAGACAGGCACGAGCGAGATTGAAACTATGAACACAATGATCGTTAATATCGTGCCGATTTTTACGAAATCCATAAAGCGGTAACGGCCCGGCGTGTAGACAAGCACGCAGGCCGGTTCGAGCGGTGTGATGAAAGAGAACGAGGCGGCGTAGGTGACGGCGACGATGAAGGTTCGCGGGTTGAGGCCGAGAGCGACGGCAGCTTTGACAGCGACAGGCAAAACGACCAGAGCGGCCGCCTGATTGGACATCGGCTGCGTAAGGATGACGGTGAGAAGGAAAAAGCCGGCAAGTATAGAGGTTGGGCCGTAGGCTCCGAAGTACTGCTGAATCAGGCCGGCAAGATAGGCGTCGGTCCCGGTTTTTTCCATCGCGACGCCAAAGCTCATCATGCATGCGATCAGCACGAGCAGGCGAAAATCGATCAAATTATACATTTCCGAATACCGCACGGTTTGCGTCGCGAGCAGCAGCAGCACGCCGCAAAGTACGCAGATGACCAACGGGATGTCAGGCCCGCCAACTACCTTCGAAAGCGATAGACCGAGAAACAAAAGAAACGCGGCGATCGCCCAGCGACGGCGTTCGAAGCGCGCGGTCGAGGCGGAAACATCGTCCAGCAGCAGCAGCTCATTGTCGGCAATTAAAGGCCGAATGTCGTCGATCGAACCCTGGACGAGCAGCACATCACCGAATCGAAGCACAACGTCGCTGAGCTTGGTGATAATCGTTTCGCCGTGGCGGTTGATCGCCAGAACCGTCAGGTCGTAAGTCTGCCTGAATCTTGCGGTTTTGAGCGTCTGCCCGACTATACGGGAGTAACGCATTACCATGACCTCGAAAAGCTCGACGCGACCGCTTTCGAGCGTGCCGTCGTTAAGCGTGAATTCGGGTTTGATCTCGAGGCCGACCTCTTCTTTCACGCGCAGCAGATCGGTGATCTTGCCTTCGACAATAAGGGAATCGCGCCGACGAATTCGCACGTCGGAGCCGGGATTATTAATCTTTTCGCCGTCGCGGACGATGCCGAGAACAGTCAGTTCGAGATCCGTGCTTATACTCGATTCTCCCAGGCGTATGCCGACAAGTGGCGAATCCGGCAGCACAAGCAATTCCGAGATGTATTCGCGAATGTGATATTGCTCGGTCAGCGAATCTTCACCGCCGCGGTTCGGCAGTAGCCGGCGGCCGATAATCAGCATGTAGAGCATTCCGGCGAGGAAGGTGATCACGCCGACGCTGGTTAGTTCGAACATCGTTAGCGGCGGTTGCCCGTAGCGAACGATCGCACCGCTGACCGCCAGGTTGGTCGATGTGCCAATCAAAGTGCAGCTTCCGCCGAGAATCGCTCCGAAGGCAAGCGGCATTAATAGTTTTGACGGTGCAACACGAGCCTTCGCCGCAAGACCGATGATCACAGGCAAAAACATCGCGGTCGTCGTCGTGTTTTTCAGCACCGATGCCGAAACGGCCGCGGCAAGCATGATCAATGCCGTCAAAACGAGCTCGCTGTCGCCGGCTAGAGCGTGAAGTCGCCGGCCGACAATATCGACCACACCGGTTTTGACTAATCCGCCTACGAGAATAAACAGACCGCCGATCGTGACGATCACGTCGTTGCCGAAACCCGCCACCGCCTCACCGGCGGTGAGCACCTGCGTGAGGACCAGTGCGATCACGAGCAGCAAACCGACAATATCGACCGGAATACGCTCAGTGGCAAAGAGCGCGATGGCCACGATAAGCAACAGGAGAGTGAGCGCGATTGGCGACATTGCTAGGAAAGGATACTGAAAACCGTTTGGGTTGGAAAGAGGCGGCAGCGAAACGGGGGAATCTGGGTTTTGGTCCAGGACCTTTCGCATGCTGGGCAAAAATCAAATGTTGTCCGCCGGGGCCGCCGAAGCGAAATTCGTGTCCTTATTTCGAATGTATTGCTCATATTTTGTAACCTTGTTGTAAAATTACTGCGGGTCACATCTACGGTTTTAGCGCCCCGAGTGGTCGGCCGTTTCTTTAGGAATCGGTGAAAGATTTCTGAAGAAAATCTGAACAGCGTGACGGACGACAAACAAAAGACTTACAGTTAACTTGAGGTTAACGCCCTTACTTACGTGCGGGCTTCTGCACACTTTGTTACCAACATGAAAAAAACAATCGGAATATTTACTTTCATCTTTGTCTTTCAACTTTTCGTCTACGCCCAAACGTTCGACGATAAACTGAAAGAAATCGACGCTTATGCTCAAACGGTAATGAACACCTGGAAAGGCGCGGGGATGGCGATAGCCGTGGTGAAAGATGGCAAAGTGGTTTTTCAGAAAGGCTACGGCGTGCGTGAGCTCGGGAAACCGGAACCTGTTGACGAAAACACATTGTTCGCCATCGCCTCGAATTCGAAGGCGTTCACGACCGCCGCCCTCGCCATCCTGGTGGACGAAAAAAAGATCGCGTGGGACGACAAAGCATCTAAGCACCTGCCGGACTTCAGGATGTACGACCCGTGGGTGACGAGCGAGTTGACCATACGCGACCTCGTCACGCACCGCGTCGGGCTGGACACGTTCAGCGGCGACCTGCTGTGGTAC
>JBHENZ010000028.1:0-3148 GCA_046261815.1 Pyrinomonadaceae bacterium
CCGCCGTATCACGCTCCGCCAAATTAGCATCGACCAGCCGCGTGATTTGGCCGATTATCTGGTAAAGCACACCGAACCAGGCCGCCAAGTATAGCGAGACGACGAGGACCAACACCGGCGGCGGAATCTGCTTATCGGAAATCACGGCGACGAGCCCAACCAGAAAAAGCAGGCCTCCGACGCCGATGACACACGCCATCGTAGTTAACCAACCCAGAATATCGCTTTGCTTTTTTTGTGGATTCGGCAAGTTCGCCCTTTCTTACCCGTTCGCCGCATTTGCTGCAGAAATTGAGATCTTCGCTGATGGTGCCGCCGCATCTTGAACAATGCATAACTATTTTTGCCGGATCGGGACCTCGTCGAGCGTTTTAGTCGTGTGTTCGGTTACGCTGCCGACGCCCGGCTCTCGTGCCTCATAAAGCTGGGCGGTGTTCGCGGGTTGAAGATAGGTCGGCTGAGCTTGCTCAGCCACTCGACGCGGTGGCGTTTCTTTGGGGCCCAACAACAAATTCGTCTGCCGAAGAATAAAGAAGCAAATTCCGAATAAAGCTGCGAAATAGAAAAACGTAATCGGGACAAGAATTCCGGGCGGTGCGCCACTGCGGAGGAAAAGCACGGCAACAAAGATATAGGCGATAAATCCACCCAGGCCGATGTAGGCGAGCGAAGAAGCCATGCTCTCAGTTATAGATGCGGCTCCGGAAAGATCGTCGCTGGCCCGCTTACCGCAGCGGTTGCAGTATTTTAAGCCCGCTTGTATTTCACTTCCGCAGCCTGAGCAAAACATAATTCAATTTACGATTTATTCATCGGCCCGATCTTCTCTTCGAGCCAATTGGTCAACTGTTCGACCGATTCGATATGCACGCCCTTACCCTGCCACGCCTTGATCGCAAAAATACCGAGCATAACCGTAGCGACCACCGCAAATATCGCACCCGCGACACCGGCCAGATCGCTCACATTATCGGCGAGGCCAAGAATGCTCGTGACGATCAAAATTCCGACTTGTGCCGCAAGACCCTGAGCGGCGTGAAACCGGACTTTTGTTTCTTCTTTAGGAATTATCAGAAGCAATATCAAGCCCGCGATCAGGCCGACATGAAAGGGAACATAGGGTAGACCGATCAGCCACTTCTCAGGAAGGGCCGTCTTCTTGCCGTGGCCGATGCCGATCGCGCCGAACGAGGTCGATTGATACGCCGCAGGCACCGCCGCACCCGACGGCATCGAATATGCTTGAAATTCGCGTTCGCCGAACAGTCTGGTTTCTTCCTCCGTTACGCTCGAAGGCTCGGAGGGAAATTCAGACGTCTTGAACCGCGTAGTGGGCGCAACGGGCATTTCCGGGGCCGCTTGCGTTTCGGCTTTTATATTAGCCGTCGCGGCTCTCACTTTCTCTGGAAACGTCGGATCCAGCGGATTTGTGTCGAATTTACTCGGCATTGTTGAGGGTATTTTACGATATAAAGGCAGCGGAGGTTCAATAAATTCATGCGAATTAACAGGTCAGAACGACCTCGCGTGAGCGGGTGGGTGCTTAGTGCCGGCCAGCGAGTTGCGCTTTCGGCGAGCGACGCGTTCATTTAGCTCCGTAGTTGCTTGCTGACGCTGATGTCGAAGAATTCCCCCCACTTACGCAGGTGGTTCTGACCTGATGCCCAAATCCCTCAACTGTCCCTCATCGACCTCGCCCGGCGAATCCATCATAAGGTCTTGTGCTGAAGCGGTTTTCGGAAATGCGATAACGTCGCGGATGTTGTCGGTTTGGAGCAGGGCCATGAGGGTCCGCTCAATGCCGGAGGCGAAGCCGCCGTGCGGCGGCGTGCCGTATTCGAGGGCCTCTAGAAAAAAGCCGAAACGCATTCGGGCCTTTTCGGGCGACATTCCCAATGCTTTGAAGTTCATGGCCTGGACGTCTTTCTGGTGAATACGAATCGAGCCGCCGGCGACCTCGATGCCGTTGATTACGGCGTCGTACGCTTTCGCCCGTACGCCGCCGAGAAGCTCTCGTTCGCCCGTTTCGACGGCCCGCTTAAACTGCTCTAAATCTTCATCCATCGGCGCCGTGAACGGATGATGAGCGGCGTCATAATGATCTTCGGCGTCGTTATACTCGAACAGCGGAAACTCTGTAACGAGCAGCGGTTTGAAAACGTTCGGCGGAATCAGATTTTCGCGTTTTGCAATCTCCAGCCGCAGCGCTCCGAGCGCGGCAGCGACGACGGATTTTCTGCCGGCGACGATGAGAACGGCATCGCCTTTTTCGGCACCGGAAGCGGTAATCGAGTCCGCAATCTTTTTCTCGCCTAAGACTTTTAGCAGCGAAGAGGCGTACGGCGGTTCTCCCTCCCTATTCGAAAGCCAATCGGGCAGAGCCTTAGCTGGATCGAGTTTAATCCATGCAAGAGCACCCGCACCGTAGCGCTTCGTAAATTCCTGAAGCTCGTCGGTTTGCTTTCGCGAATAGTCGCCACGGCCTTTAACGACGATTGCTTTGATCTCGCCTTTCGCATCAAGCGCCGATTTGAACGGTGTGAAATCGGTATCGCGCAAGTTTTCACTCAGGTCGACGAGTTCCATCTCGAATCGCAAATCCGGCTTGTCCGATCCGTATCGCCGCAACGCCTCCGCATACGTCATTCGCGGCCATTGGGCGGGCAAATCGACATCGATTAACTTAAAGATGTGTCCGAAAACGCCCTCAATCCGGCGGTAGACCATTTCCTGGTTCGCGAACGACATTTCGACATCGAGCTGCGAAAACTCGGGCTGGCGGTCTGCCCTTAGGTCTTCGTCGCGGAAGCAGCGGGCGATCTGGTAATACTTGTCAAAGCCCGCGATCATCGTCAGCTGTTTTAAGATCTGCGGCGACTGCGGCAAGGCGAAAAACTTGCCCGCGTGAATCCGCGATGGCACGATAAAATCTCGTGCGCCTTCAGGCGTAGACTTGAGCAAAATAGGAGTCTCGATTTCGGTGAATCCTTCGGAGTCCATATGTTCTCGAATGCGCGTGACGACCTTTGCACGTATCCGAATATTTTGTTGGAGCTGCGGCCGTCGCAAATCTAGATAGCGGTATTTCAGCCGCGTCGATTCGTCAGCCAGATTTTCCGAACCCGCCACTTCAAGCTGAAACGGCGGG
>JBHENZ010000029.1:0-2580 GCA_046261815.1 Pyrinomonadaceae bacterium
ACGGACCTCGAGGATGGCGGCCTTGTAGCGGGTGCCCTTGCAGTCTTCGCAGATGAGCTCGACATCCGCCAGAAACTGCATCTCGACGGTGACGGTGCCGCTGCCCTGGCACGTTTCACATCGGCCGCCCGGAACGTTGAACGAAAAGTGCGAAGAGTTGAATCCTTTCCCCTTCGCCGCTGGGGTTCCCGCGAAGACGTCTCGAATAGCATCGTAGGCTTTTACATAAGTGACCGGATTCGAACGCGGCGTCCGGCCGATCGGAGACTGGTCGACGAGGACGACGTCGTCAATGAATTCAGCACCAGTTATCTCTTTGCAAAAACCGACAGGCGCATTCCACTCGCCACGTTGTTTCTTTAAACCGGCATATAGCACGTCGTGAACCAAAGTCGATTTGCCCGACCCGGAAACACCCGTGATGCAGACGAACATTTCGAGTGGAATCGCTACCGAAATATTCTTCAAATTGTGTTCGCGAGCTCCGATAATTTCGATTCGTCTCTTGCCTGGCGGCCGACGTTTTTGAGGAATTCGTATCTCAAGGTCGCCGCGAAGATATTTCGCCGTCAGCGACTCCGCGTCTTTCAGCAGCTTTTTGAAATCGCCCTCGAACACAATGTTGCCGCCGAGCTCGCCTGCGTAAGGGCCGATGTCGATAATGTGATCGGCGGCACGCATTGTGTCTTCGTCATGCTCGACGACGAGCAGCGTGTTGCCGATATCGCGCAAATTCTCAAGGATGCCGATCAATCGATCGTTGTCGCGCGGATGCAGACCGATGCTCGGTTCGTCCAGCACGTAGAGCGTGCCGACGAGCAGCGAACCGAGATTCGTAGCAAGCTGGATTCGCTGCGCCTCGCCACCGGAAAGCGTGGCGGCTAAGCGATTCAGACTCAAATATTCCAGGCCGACGTCGACCAAAAATTTGAGACGTCGGCGAATTTCCAGCAAGACCCTTTCCGCGATTCGGGCCCGCTCTTCGCTCAGGGAGAGATGCTCGAAGAATTGGCGCGCATCGGTTATCGATAAATCAATAATTTCCGCGATGTTCTGATCGCCGATCCGCACATCACGCGCCGCTTGCCGCAAACGCGAACCGCCGCACTCCGAGCATTTTGTATAGCCACGATATTTTGCGAGAAAAACGCGGACGTGCAGCTTGTACTTTTTGGTGTCGAGCCACGAAAAAAATCCCTTGATGCCGCGCCAACCAGGGGCACCGTTCGTGATTGTCTTTTTTGTATCGTCCGGCAAATCCGCGAAAGGTGTGTTGATGTCGATCTTGCGACTTGCCGCAAACTTTATCAGCTCTTTTTGCGCCCATTCGTACTGCGGCCTCGTGAATGGCTCGATCGCACCCTCCTTGATCGACAAAAGAGGATTGGAGACGACCAAGTCGTAGTCGACTCCGATCGTATTCCCGAAACCCTGGCAAACCGGGCACGCTCCAAACGGCGAGTTAAAGCTAAACAACTGCGGCTCCGGCTCTTCGTATATAGTGCCGTCGTATTTGCAAACGTATCGATCAGAGAATTTCAGAAGCCCAGGCGGCGGTTCGGAGCCCGAATCTCGGAACTCGGAACTTGGAACTTCGATCACTGCTGCATGGCCTTCGCGGAAACATGTCTCAAGCGAATCGATAAGTCGCTGTCGAATGTCCGCCGCAGCGATGAGGCGGTCGATCAAAACGTAGGTACCCGCAAAATCTTCGAACGGATAATCTTCAGGCCGCTGTAGATCGATTACTTCACCCTCGCGATAAAGACGCGAGAAGCCCTGCTGCAATAGCAAAATCAAAAAAGCAGAAACGCTCATCTCGTCCGAGCTCGATGTTCGCTTCGGCTTGGTTTTCCCTCGCAACCTGCCGCCCGAAGGCGGCACTCGAACAGAGCCATTTTCCTGCAATGGGAATAAAACGTAAAACCGTGTGCCGGCCGGCAGTGCGGATAGTATTTCTTCGGTCGCCGATTCGGGCGAATCCTTTTTCACCTCGCGGCCGCAGCCGTGACAAAAAGTTTGCCCGGCACGCGCGAAAAGCAGGCGTAGATAATCATAAATCTCGGTTTGCGTGGCGACGGTCGAGCGAGGGTTGCGAGTTGTGTTCTTCTGTCTAATCGCGATCGCCGGAGCGATGCCGGTGATCTCGTCGACATCCGGCTTGTCCATGCGTTCCAGAAACTGGCGCGCGTATGCCGAAAGCGATTCAACGTAACGTCGCTGTCCTTCGGCGTATATCGTATCGAAGGCAAGCGAGGATTTTCCGGATCCTGAAACGCCGGTGATCACCGTCAGTTGATTGTGCGGCAGCTTGACCGAAACATTCTTAAGATTGTGGACGCGCGCTCCGCGAACGACGATCGCTTCTTCTTCCTTGCTCTTTACCGCATGCATAGGTGAAATAATCCGGCCCTGCAGAAAAAACCTAAGTCTAGCAAATAGGCGAATCGAGTTAAAGCGGGTTTACTTTTACGAATTGGATAGATTACCAACGACGATCGCAACTACAGAAATTGTCACGCCAACGTTCGGCGAGGTCGGATTTGAGAAACGGAATAAATCCGTCGAACGCGATCTCCG
>JBHENZ010000030.1:0-5283 GCA_046261815.1 Pyrinomonadaceae bacterium
TGCTCGAGCACGCATGCAATTTTAATCTTTGGCGCGAATGGGCCAAGCTAGAAACGGCGGTTGCCGAAAATCCGTACAGGCTGCCGAAGCTTCGCAGGGAATTTGCCGGCGTCGCACTTGCCCTGGCCAATCAGGATACGCCGGATACAAGTGCTTACGCGGACGGCGAAATCGTCTACCGCGTCTCCAAGCCGAGGCACGTCGGCTTGATCTTTCACTCGAAAAAACAAAATCGCGTCAATGAATTGCTTGGCGTGTACAGCGAGCGGATCGTGAACGACTTCCTCGTCGTCGCCCCGGCCAAAGAGCATTACGACGATTGAAAGACGACCAACGAACGGTTTGTCGCTTGGCAGGCAACCGGTTTTTATGACTCCACTCAAAATGCCGGATTTCGGTTCGCCGGCAATTCTCGATCACAAACTAAATCAGTATTTCCCGGAACTTCTCAGATTCGAGTCGACGCCGGAGTTGGAAAAAACCGAGCTGTGGCAACAGATAAAGCAAGAAGTCGAGCGAGTTTTGAACGCGGTCGTGCAGGAGAGTGTTCAATCTGCGGACTTCGGTGCGCTTCCGTCAAGCGAAGAACGGGCTCAAGTCCGCAATCTGAACCGTGTCAAGGCCGCCGCTTGGAACATCGAACGAGGCAGCCAGTTTGAGGGAATCGTCGACGCGTTGACGAATCACGCGGATTTGAAACGCGCCGATGTACTTTTGCTTACCGAGCTCGATTACGGAATGGCTCGCAGCAGAAATCGTTTTGTGGCGAGGGATTTGGCACGGAGGTTGAATCTCAATTTCGCTTTTGCTCCCGTTTACATCGCCTTGCAAAAGGGAAGCGGCGTTGAGGAATTTGCGAAGGGCGAAAATACGAATTCGATTCATGGGCTGGCGATGTGCTCGCGATATCCGCTGAAAAACGTCCATGCCGTTCCGCTGCCGAACGGCAAAGACAAAATGTGGGGCAAGGAAAAAAGGCTAGGATATCTGCGTGCGTTGTTCGCCGAAATCGCGCATCCGGCGGGCGAATTTCGGGCCGTGACGGTGCATCTCGACGCGCACTGTTCGCGGGCTCATCGGCATCGGCAGATGAAAATAATTCTCGACCATCTAGACACACTCTCGCCGATGCCGACATTGATCGGCGGCGATTGGAACACCACGACCTTTAATGCTCAAAACGCAACGCGAGCGATCGCCGGGTATTGGCGACGGGTCGCTATGGGTGTGAAGAACGTGGCCGAGAATCACTATCCGCACCCTGATCGGTATTTCGAGAAAGATTTATTTCTCGAACTGGAAACGCGCGGGTACGACTACAAATCCTTTAATGAAATCGGCGTCGGCACGATTCATTACGATGTGAAAAGCATCGAGAAAAATACAAACCTTCGCGACTGGGTACCTGAATGGTGCTTTCCGTTTATTTTTTGGGCGGCGAACCGGGTAGGCGGCCAAGTTTCAGGCAGGCTGGACTGGTTTGCCGGCAAAGACATCGAGCTCGCGCCCGGTTCGACGCCAAGAACGGTCGGTGATCTCGTTGATAGATTCGGCGTGCCGCTCTCGGATCACGACGCGATTGTTTTGGACTTTCGTTTGGCGTGAATATTCTAGGCCTGTTTCACAGGCTGTGATGTCCCTGTCGTGTTTTTTGGATGGCCGTCGATCGGCTTTACACGATCTGCGGCAAAACGTAGAATCCGGTTCAGGAGTAAATTCTATTTAATGGAAGTTTCATTTTGCCAGACGATCAGCTTTAACGCGGACAGCTTCGATTATGAAACGGTCGCACGCGACAGCGGCAACGCGACGGTCATCAAGTTTTCCATCGACGAAAAACAATACAGCCCCGGCGACGTTGTGGTCGTCGTCGCGGGCGACGAAATCAATTTTCACGGCATAATCGGTAAGATCGAGGATGGCTACGCGTTTGCGTCGGATCCCAAGGGCTCGCTGTTACCGGCGGGAATTCAATAGTTTCGATTTCCAAGTTGCGCGTTGAAAAAAGTAAGATTTTGACTTCGAAGACGGTAACTCGGAACTTCGAACTCGAAACTCGGAACAACATCTCGGGGATGTAGCTCAGTTTGGCAGAGCGCTGCGTTCGCAATGCAGAGGTCAGGGGTTCGATCCCCCTCATCTCCACCAGTTACTAAAAAGGGCATTTCTCCTGGAGTGCCTCTTTGTATGCTCGAAAGTGGATGAATGAGGTTTATTGTACCCGCGGTTTGGGTAAAAAATTGAGAATTACGACTAAGACAAAAGCGAGGCCGGCGGCAATCGTGACGCCGTAGAATGCGGTTGTGTAATCGCCGCCTGCTGCGGCCGCTAGACGACCTGTGACAGTTCCGCCAGTCGCGGCACCGAGTGTTTCGATTACCGTAAGCGCTCCTAGAATTTTCCCAACATCCTTTAATCCGAAATATTCAACGGCGAGAAGCTGCAGTAAAACGAACGTACCCCCGTAACCAAGACCGAAGGGAATCAAAAACAAAAAAACCGTGTCGGCCGTAAGAAACCCGAGTAGAATCAGCGTGCCGAGAAACATCAATCCGCAGCAGATAAGCATCACGCGAGCGGTTGGCAGGCGATCGCTCAGCCAGCCGAATAGAAACTTGCCGCCGACACTCGTGACAAATAAAAAACTTTGCGCGAGACTAGCGGTCGCTGCGTCAACACCGATCGCCGGGCTTTTTTGAATGTGAAGAATGAACTGCTGGCTGGTGGTGAATATCGGATAAAAAAGCGCCGCCGCACATAAACTTAGAATCCAGAAATTTGCGGTTCGCATCGCTTCGCCAAGCGTAAGACCACCGCCTGAAATATTTTCATTCGCAGTTTCAATTTTTTCTCGAACGCCGTCAAAATTCTCGCCGATGTCCGACGCACGATCCTTGACGAAGAAAATTATTGCCGGTAGCAGGATAAGCCATACCGCGAGGCTCAGAATGAAAATTGCCGGCCGCCAACCGTAACTCGCGATCAGGGGGCGCGCTATTAGCGGAATCAACACGCCGCCGAAACTCGTGCCCGTGAGCAAGATTCCCATCGCCGTCCCGCGCCGCCGAAGAAACCAATTGGCGATCAAAACCGTTTGGATCATTACGCCGACAAGCCCGAGTGACAAACCGAGCAGCGAGTGCGACACGTAAACCTGCCACGGCATCGTCGCCCTCGAATAAAAGATCAGACCGCCGCCGAGAAAAAAACAGCCGGCAACCATTAGCGATTTCAAACTAAATCGCTGAATCAACGACCCGACAACAAGCGAGAAAATGCCCGCCAGAAGAAATGTAAGGCTTGCGGCATCACCCGTAACGCGGTCAGCCGTTTGCGTCGTGACCGTGCCCAGGCTTAGAAAGTCTTCCTGAATCGGCTTATAGAAAACCGGGATACCGCCAATCGACAGCCCGTTGCTGACGAGCAATGCCAGCGTCGAAATCGCCACGATCACCCAGCCGTAAAACAAGGGCCGTCGTTTTGGTTCGCTCATAGCGTCAGTGAACCGCCGTAGGTTTTCCGATACAATCCGCTTGACATCTATTTCTTCGCGGCGTCAGTAAACGATCATCAGCACCAGACCCGTGAGGACGGAGATCATGGCGAGAGCGAGCAGGATGTAATAAAGGGGTTATTGGTCGGTCCGACGATGGTCGACGCGCCGAGCAGGATCATGCCGAGCGGCGGCAGGATTCCGTAGATGTTGGCTCGGCCGTTCGTCCATTCGTACAACCGCCACAGAATCAGAAGGGCGAAAATAGCGACGAGGACAAACCACATCTTGCGAGCGAGGCCTTCAATTTTTGCTTTGTCGTAATTCACTTGCGCCATTTTCTCAATTCCAACTTTCAATTTGTGGATTCTGTTTGCATTCTCGATCAGCGAGTCGTTTTAGATCCACGAAGCAGCCTATCGTCGCTTGTATTCTTTAACATAATTCGGTGCGGAGATCGACGCGTTGAGCCGATCGTCATCCATCGGTGTGCCCGTATTGACGGTCAACGGCAGCACACCGGCCCAGATTTTCATCTCATAATCTTCTTCATCATCGATCGGTCCGCCGGTTCGAATTTTCGCCGAGGCTTCTTCGATTGGCAGTTTCAATACGGTCGTTGCCTTTAGTTCCAAATCGTTCGGCCAGCGAACATCTTCCCAACGGCCTGGCACGATGTGTTCGGTAAATGCTTCGAGAGCACGATTTTTCTCGTCCGGATCTGTTAACACCTTCGCTTTGCCATAGATCACCACCGAACGGTAGTTCATCGAGTGATGAAACGCGGAGCGGGCGAGCACGAGGCCGTCGATTAGCGTTACGGTAACGCAAACGTCTATGTCATTTGCGACGGCCCGCATCGTTCGGCTTGCCGCCGAACCGTGAATCAACAAATCGTTATCCAAACGCGCATAGCCGGTCGGAATCACGAACGGCTTTCCCTCGACCGCAAATCCGAGATGACAGATGAAACCTTCGTCGAGAATTTTGTAGATCGTCTGGCGGTCGAAATTGCCGCGTTTGGGCAGGCGTTTGAGTTGCGTGCGGTCGGTTGGGGTAATTGGTTTTGTCATTTCTGTACGGTGGACGGTGTGCACTGTGATAGCGCAAGCAAAGAATGTTTTGGTCAAACTGATCGCAGGCCAAATAGCCTGTAGTACGACGGCTTACTTTGCACTCATCCAGTCATTACCCGAACCTATCTCGGCGATCAACGGCACGGCTAAGGCGGCCGCGTTCTCCATTTCGCGTTTGATAATTTCGCTGGCCCGTTCTACCTCCGCATTCGGCGCTTCAAAAAGAAGTTCGTCGTGGATTTGCATAATTATCTGCGTCCGAAGTCCCGCATTCTTTAGAGCGGCATCGACGCTGAGCATCGACATTTTAACGATGTCGGACGCCGTGCCCTGGATCGGCATGTTTATCGCCTCGCGTTCCGCTCGAGTGCGGACGCTGAAATTTCGGTCGTTGATCGACGGGAAATAACGGCGTCGGCCGAAGAGCGAAGCGATGTAGCCTTGTTCGCGCGCCTCCTGGGGAATGCGATCCATATATTCGCGAATTCCCCGATAGGTTTTAAAATATTCATCGATAACTTTTCGCGCCTCAGCTTTGCTGATTCCCACACGCGTACTCAAGCCGTAAGCCTCGACCGCGTACGCGATACCGAAATTGACGATTTTCGCGACGCGGCGTTTTTCTTTTAGTTCTTTGTCGGTCGTCGCTCCGAAAACGAGCCGGGCCGTTTTCGAATGAATGTCTTCGCCGCTGTGATACGCCTCGAGCAGTAG
>JBHENZ010000031.1:0-3263 GCA_046261815.1 Pyrinomonadaceae bacterium
ATTGCGGAGATCGAAGAAAGGCTGCCGTCGATCGAAGACGAGCTGAAATTCCTTTTGCTGCCGAAAGATCCGAAGGATGAAAAGAACGTAATTCTCGAAATCCGAGCGGGCACGGGCGGCGATGAAGCGACGCTTTTCGCCGGCGAGATTTTGCGGATGTACGCTCGTTACGCCGAGCGGCAGAATTGGCGGATGGAGGTTCTCGAAGCTTCGGACACAGGTGTCGGCGGCGTGAAAGAAGCCGTCGCGATGATCGAGGGCGAAAACGTTTATTCGAAAATGCGTTACGAATCGGGCGTTCATCGCGTACAGCGCGTGCCGCAGACGGAAACGAGCGGCCGCATCCACACTTCCGCGATTACCGTCGCCATTCTGCCTGAGGCCGAAGAGGTCGATGTTCAAATTAACCAAAATGATCTTCGCATCGACACCTTTTGCTCATCAGGTCCGGGCGGTCAATCGGTAAACACTACATATTCTGCCGTCCGAATCACGCATTTGCCCACGGGCGTGGTCGTTTCGATGCAAGACGAAAAATCGCAGATAAAGAACCGCGAAAAAGCGATGCGAGTGCTGCGGGCTCGTCTGCAGGAGATCGAAGAGCAAAAACAGCACGACGCACTTTCCGCCGAGCGAAAATCGATGGTCGGATCAGGCGATCGGTCGGAAAAAATTCGCACATATAATTTCAAGGAAAACCGCGTCTCCGATCACCGCATCGGCCTTACCGTCCACCAGCTCAACCTCGTCATGGAAGGCCAGCTCGACGAATTCATCGATGCTCTCAGGACGCATTATCAAACCGAGAAATTGAAAGCAGAGGCGGTTGCGGCATAAAATCGCAGCGATGGAGTCGAAACAACAAATTCTTCAACTACTTGAAAAAAACCGCGAAAGAATAAAGAGTTTCGGGGTAACGAAGCTTGGCATCTTTGGCTCGGCCGCCCGCGATGAGCAAAACGCGGGCAGCGATGTCGATGTCCTGGTGGAACTTGAGGAAGAGACTTTCGATTCTTACATGGGACTATTATTCTTTCTTGAAGAACTGTTCGGACGAAAGGTTGATCTGGCTATCAAAGATTCGATTAAACCGCGGATTAAAGATCGTATTCTGTCCGAAACCATCTATGTCGAGGGACTATAAACTTTATCTCTACGATATCCTGGATTGCTGCCAAATCGTTCGACAATTTACCGAAGGGCAAACGTTTGAACAGTTTTCGGAAGACCGCAAAACTGCCGATGCCGTAATTCGCAATCTGGAGATTGTTGGTGAGGCGGTTAAGAATATCCCTTCCGACGTCCTACACGAGCATGCTCAAATCGAGTGGAAGCAGATCGCTCGTTTTCGCGACCACGCAGGCCATCGATACTTTGGGGTTCGGCTGACGATTGTTTGGGACATCGTACAGAACAAAATCGAAGAATTGGAGGCCGCGGTTCAGCAAATCCTCGAGAGCGATCAGGAACCCGAAAATTGACGAATGGCGGTCACCAAACTCTTTCTTATTCGCCACGGTCAGTCTGCCGGTAATGCTGAGGGGCGTTTTGGCGGGCATGGGCCGACGCCACTTTCCGAGCTTGGCCTGCGGCAGGCGGAAATGACCGCCAGAGAGCTGACAAAAGAAGGTATTCATGCGATTTATTCGAGCGATCTTCATCGCGCGATGCAAACGGCGGAACCGCTTTCGAGGCTCGCAGGCGTTCCGGTTATAGCGACAGCCGCGTTTCGCGAACGAAACGTCGGGGTGCTCGAAGGGTTGACCTTTGACGAATCAAAGCAGCGACATCCAAAGGATTTTTACGCCCTCGTGAACCGCACCGTTCATCACGTGATCACTGAAGGCGAAAGCTATCGCCACCTGCTTCGACGTAGCACGACTGAACTGAACGAGATTATCCGCCGACACCACGGTGACCGCGTCGTAATTTTTTCGCACACCGGTGCGATTTGTTTCTTGACGCTTTACCTGCTCGGTGCGATCCGCCGCGACACCAAACAAACGCCGTGGATCGTCACATCCAATTGCGGCATCAACCGCTTCGAAATCCGCGGCCGCCGCAACATCCGCGTCCTCGCCCTAAACGACACGCGCCACCTAACCCAAATCACCGGCAACGACGCCTTTGCTGCTAGGTGATAAAAAAGCCGGAGCAATGCGGCTCCGGCCAGAATCTCTTTTCGGAAAATCTCTACCTCAGAAAGAGTATCTAAGACCAAACTGCATACGTCTCGGGTTGCCCTGAATGCTTGTAAACCACTGACCAAATTCCTCGGGAGGAGTGTTGAGTTCGGGGTCCTGTGGGAGCCCGAATGACGATCGTGTCAAATTGTCGGCATTAAAATACTGATAGTTGAACACGTTTATAACCTCCCAACGCAATTGAAGTTTATGATTCTCATTCCATGGCATTTGGAATGCTTTAGACAAGCCAAGGTCAAGAGTCGAGTATCCCGGCAGTCTTAGCTGGTTTCGGTCACCGGTTTCACCGGGTCGTGCATTACGGAAGGACTGAAAAGCGGCGGTCGGATCCTCGAACGCGTTTTGCGTGTTGCGGTTGACGCGAACCCGCGTATTTCCCAGCCTCACGCCGTTTGATTGTGCATTCCAATTCGTAGCCCACTGAGCAGCGTCAATCGGTACTCCAATGGGCAGACCAGTGTTCCAGCGATAGACGCCGGCGATCTGCCATCCACCCAGGAACACATCGACGACTGCGTTCGTGTCAGTGAAATACGTCCTTCCTTTTCCAAACGGAACCTGCAAGATGAAATTCGCATTGACGCTGTGACGAATGTCAAAGTCGGACACTGCATAATTATCATCCGGCCGGAGCGGATTGAAGAGAAACTGTGATCCGTATGAACTGCCCGTTTGAAGTCCCGATGCATTGTCGAAGGATTTCGCCCAGGTGTAATTTAAGTCAAAGGTTAGTGTTTCTCCGAGCCTCTGCCGAAGCGAGAAGGTCGCACCGTGATAGTCAGATTTCGCATTCGAGCCGAAAGCCGAAAACGCCGCATACTGAGGATGGAAAAAAAGGTTCGGTCCAATACCCGGAACAAGTCGACTCACGTCATCAATGAGCAACTGAACAAAAGTCCAGTCGAGAATGTCGAAACCGCCGCCCACAGGTCCGGGCAAGCCATCTCTCGCGACCAGACGATAAATTCGTTGAGTGGAATTTAGCGCCACATTGTTCACAGTAGTCGTATAGGTGGGGAAGAAATGCCTGAAGAACGGAATTTCCTGAACGAGATGTAT
>JBHENZ010000032.1:0-3059 GCA_046261815.1 Pyrinomonadaceae bacterium
CAATTAGAGGGCAAAAGGGTGGGAAAGGTTTCACACCCTTCTCACCCCGATTTGCCCTCAGGTCAAATTTACAAGTTGATTATTCGTTGTCAGTTGTCGAGCCAACCGGGCGGACTTCAACATTCTGGTTTATTCCGCGGCTAACAAGAAGCTTAACCTCGACTCGGCGGTTCTGCTCGCGGCCCTCGCGGGTCGTGTTATCGGCAAGCGCCTGGAGCTCACCAAAACCAAATGACTGTCCGATTCGTCGAAGCGGGATATTGTGCGTTTCGACCATGTAATCGATTACCGCCTGAGCACGACGCTGGCTGAGACGCTTATTCATCTGCGTTCCACCCTCGGCCGAAGCAAAACCGGTAATTTCGATTTGGTAGCCCTTCAACGTGGTCGAAGCTGCAGCAACCTCATCCAACGAAGCTTTCGCTTCCGGCGAGAGAACAGCACTGCCAACGCGGAAGTTAACGGTTGCGGTCGACTGAACAACGTAATCGTCCAGCGAACTGATTCGCTGATTCGTAGCGTTCACTCCTGCGATCGCGGCATCGGCTGTTTCCTGGGCTGCCTTAGCTCCGCCGCGAGCGGCGTTCGAAATTGCTACCAGCTCATCGATCTGGCCCGAGATACGCTGAGCATTCTCTTCAGCGGCCGTCAATCGGGCTTCCGCGGGCGAAACGCGTGTGTCGATCGACTGAGCAACGCGGAAATCGTCCTTATCGAACCGGATCTTAGTCGCAGCTAAGTTACCCGAGCCGTCGCCGCGGCCTTCAGCTTCAAGATACAGACCGCGAACAATCTGGTTGCTGGCAATGCGATCACTGCCACCGAAGAAACCGCCTTTAGTCTTTACGCTGGCTTCCGGCGCGACGAAAACGCGCGTATCGACGCCGCTCGTATCACGAATGATAAAGGTATTGTCATCATCCTTGGAAACGACCGCACCTTTGATCTTGTATTTCTGACCACTCGTCAACGAGCGGATTTGGGCGTCCTGAGCAAACACGCTTACGGCGCCAATCATCAACGCCAGGAAAGTTACGGATAGTTTTTTAATCATAATGTTTTTAAACTCCTCAAAGAAAAGCAGACTTTGACAGACATCAAACGGTGCCCGGAACGTTGAATTAAATGATGTACAGATTGACGTAAAATACTGTCGGATTGAAGGAGTGTAAAATCCATGTGCTGTCAACCCGTGTCCAAAAGCACCCACAAGTCTTTCAATAGGCCCAAGATGTTTCAAGAACCGTGCCGAATGTAAAAATACGACAAAGTGCTGAGAACAAAGCACTTATGTATATATAATATTTCTTGACGAAATTGGGCTCGCGGACAACTGTGTATTTTTGGTACGGAATCGGACACTAAACTACAAATTTTTGTCCGCGAATAATACAAACAAGTTTCGGTCGGGAGGAAATTCTCCCCACAGAATACACAAAGCCGCGGCTTAACGCAAGATTTTTTTCTTTTCGAAAATCAATATGCGAAATCGGCGGTTTCCAGAAATACCTTCATATGCGAAAGGAATTTTTCGGCGTCCGCTCCGTCAACTATCCGGTGATCGTATGTTAAAGCAAAGTACGCCATGTGACGGATCGTGATGTAGTCGTCACCTTCGGGTGAGGTAAAAACTTTGGCCCGCTTCTCGATTGTACCGACACAGAGAATCGCAACCTGCGGTTGATTGATAATCGGCGTGCCGAACAGGCCGCCGAAGACGCCGGGATTCGTGATCGTAAACGTGCCGCGGCCGACTTCGTCCGGGTTGAGTTTTTTCGAACGAGCGCGGTCGGCCAGGTCGTTCGCCGCCAACGCAAGGCCCGAAAGGGAAAGCGTGTCCGCTTTCTTGATGACCGGGACGATCAAGCCCGATTCAAGCGCGACGGCCACGCCGAGATTAATGTCACCCTTGTAGACGATGTTCTCACCGTCGACCTGAGAATTGAGGATGGGAAATTTACGAATGGCATTCGTCACCGCCTGGAAGATAAACGGCATAAAGGTCAGCTTCGTACCGTAACGTGACTGAAACTCGGTCTGGTTCTTATCCCTGAATTTCGCAACGTTCGTCATGTCGATCTCGTACAAGCTTGTCACGTGGGCGGAGGTCTGTTTGGAGAACGTCATGTGCTCGGCGATTTTCTTTCGCATCACCGACATTTTCTCGACGCGGTCGCCGACCGAGGTTGCGATGGGCGTAGGCGTGTAAGCGGTCCTTTGTGCAGGAGCCGAAATCGCCGGTGCAATCGGAGCGCCCCTTCGCAGCAAATCCTGCGGGCGGAGCGCCGCGCCGGATTCGATAAACGACATAATGTCTTTTTTCGTCACTCGGCCGCTCATTCCTGAGCCTGTGATTCGCGAGATATCGATGCCGTGTTCTCTGGCGATACTGCGAACGAGCGGGCTGGATTTCAGACGGCGAAGATCCTCCACACTCGGTTGGCCATTGCCCGCAACCTGCCCGTTCGACGCCGTGGCGGGACGCGCCCGAACTTCTTCTTTAGCGATGGAAACCGCAGGCACGTCCGCACCTATGGCTACCGCCGTCTCCTCGGTTGCTTTTGTCGTTGTCGCAACTGCCTGTATCGAGCCCTGAGGTTTCGGGCTCGCCACCCCGTCGGCCCCTGCAGCACCAACTACTGCGAGAACCGATCCGACCTCAACCGTTTCACCTTCATTTACATTGATCGCGAGCAGTTTACCGGCCGCCGGCGAGGGCACCTCAGCGTCGACCTTGTCCGTCGAAATTTCGAGCAGCGGTTCGTCTTTTTCAATTTGATCGCCAACCGATTTCAACCATTTCGAAACTGTACCCTCGGTTATCGATTCGCCCATTTGAGGCATAACGACCTGCGTCGCATCGGATTTCAAATTTGAAATTTCCGATTGGAAACTCTCGGCGGCCGGAGCCTCATTTTGAACTGCAATTGGCTGAGGCGTTGGCGGCAAGGTCGTTTTAGTGGTGGATACTGCCGTGTGTGTTGCGGCGGCAACTTGGGCAACTTGCGGCTTTTCGTCGGTTTGCGGCTTTGATCCGGTGGCCGCGGGTTCTTCAGCCT
>JBHENZ010000033.1:0-10696 GCA_046261815.1 Pyrinomonadaceae bacterium
CCGTTTTGTCGCTATCGTCCGAAATTTCGGCGTTCAGAGCCTTCCCAAGAGTTTTTATTTTGACAGTTGATTGTTTCAAGGCGTTCTTTGCGAAAGGAAATTAATAATTACTAATAGCGAATTAATAATTTAATGGCAGAATCTATTATTCGATCAGGAACTGAATTATACGCCTCTTGTCAAAGTTTTCACGAACAACCCTTGAAATGTTTCGTATACTTTATTTATTCGGAGGTTTTGACGGTAATGAATTTCATCAAATTTATACTCATCGCTCTTGGATTGATCTTCGGCTTTTTCCTTCTATCGTGGGTAATCGGCCTGGTCGGATCGCTGCTCTGGTACGGAGTATGGATCGGATTGATCGCCGCGGTCGGGTACGGCGGATATAGATTATTTCGAAAAGCCGAGGACAAATACGTCGGTCCGAGCACGAACGCGGGATATATTGACGACCGCGATTTCAGCCTTTCGTGGGAGGAGTACGATCGTAAGTATCTGAAGAAGTAGCGCGCTCGACTTCCAGCAGAGAATTCGCTAAATTTTTCTTCCAGTCTCGCGTGCGTATTGCTTTAATTCCGCAATTTGCATTCTGAGATCCGCAATCGAAGTGCCGAGGTGGCGAAATTGGTATACGCACTAGACTTAGGATCTAGCGTCGAAAGACATGCGAGTTCGAGTCTCGCCCTCGGCACCAAAAAAAAAACAGATTTATCAGTCGGCCGGCGTCAGTTAACGGATGTTGAAAAACGGGCCGCCGATCTTTTTTTTACGGTCAGATTTTATGTAATCTCTTCGACACGACGACCGCGTAGCATCTATGCGCCTGCGGCGACAAACGATTCGACTTTCCCCCACGACTCCGATATTCTTTTCGTTATTAGGTAGTGCTTTTGACCGTAACTTAATGAAGACTGAATTAAAGGAAATGTCGCCGACACGCCGAGAGATTCGTATCCGGATAGAACCGGCCGCGCTCAAGGCGGAGTACGGCAAGGTAACCGAAAAATACGCTCGGGGAGTATCGGTACCGGGGTTTCGAAAGGGGTATGCCCCAAACGATGTTGTGCGGCTGCGTTACAAAGAGGAAATAAAGAGTGAAGTGCTGCAGAAGGTACTGCCGACGGCGGTTACAGAGGCAATCCAGGAGCATAAACTTCAGCCGCTCGGCGAGCCGCAGATGCATATCGACGAGGCCGATAATATCAACGTGAACGGCTCGGAACCGATCGATCTCCACGTGCAGGTCGAGGTGATGCCCGAAATTCCCGTGCCGAAGTATGAAGGCATCGAAATCATGCGGAGGGTAAAGCCGGTTGGGGACGGTGAGGTCGACGACTTGATCGCAAACCGGCTCAATGGCGAGGCCGCTTTGATCCCAGTCGAAGGCCGGGCGTCGGAGATCGGCGATACGATGATAGCGGACTTGGAGGGCGTGTTTCACGGCGAGGCAAACACCGAACCGATCGTGGCAAACGATCTGGAGATCAAGCTGGGGGACGAAGTAATAGAAAAGTCGTTTACCGAGAATCTCCTCGGCCTGAATCCGGAGGATGAGAAAGAATTTACGGTCGCGTACCCGGCAGATTTTTCTTCGCCGGCACTTGCAGGGAAGACGGTGAAGTATAAAGCCTTGATCAAATCGGTCGGCACGATGGAAAGGCCCGAGGCAAACGACGAATGGGCGAAGAGTCTTGACGAAGGATACAAATCGCTTTCCGATCTGCGAGACAAACTCAGATCCGATCTCGAAAAATACGCTCAAGCCGATGCCGATGCACGCGTGCGAAATAATGCCATCGCAAAATTAATTGACGAAAATGCATTCGAAGTGCCGAGTGTCTTGATCGACTCGCAGGCCAGGAATCTGCTCGACAATTTTGCCCGAGATTTACAGCAACGCGGAGCAGACCTTAATCAAGTGAACGAGGATTTCGTCAAGATGGCCTACTCGCAGATGCGGACGCAGGCCGAACGAGACGTGCGAGGTGCGATGCTGCTCGATAAAGTTGCGGAGCTGGAAAACGTGTCCGTCGAGGCAAAGGAAATCGATGACGAAGTTGCGAAAATGGCCGAATATTACCGAATGACGGCTGATGATTTTCGCGCGGCCCTTGAAAAGCAAGGGGGTACGGCGAGCATCGAGAATAATCTGAAAACGCGCAAATCAATCGAAGCGCTTGTCGCAAAAGCAACAATCACGGGTGGGCCGTGGCTAGACGAATCGGTCGATCAGGCTGCTTCAAAAGCGGATGAGACGGAAGCCCAGCCGAAGGCGCCGGCTAAGACAATAGGTAAATCTGCAGTAGCGGCTGCGGCGAATAAAGAAGAGAAGCCGAAAGCGGCAAAGAAGAAATCGGCCGAATAGGCCGTCTAAAGTTATTTGACAGAACGGGACCGTTCGAAAATCGTTCTTGCAATTCGTCGAAACTTGTGTAGAATTTGCAGGCGGCCGCTTCCCAACGGTTTACCATCGCCCGTTTTAAGTAATACATTAAATTTATTTTGACCAGTGAGAAAAACACTATGTTAGTGCCAATGGTTGTCGAACAGACCTCGCGCGGCGAGCGTGCGTTCGATATTTATTCGCGCCTTCTTAAAGACAGTATTATTTTTATCGGTACGCCGATTGACGATACCGTCGCGAATCTGATCGTCGCCCAGCTGCTGTTTCTGGAAGCCGAAGATCCGGAACGCGATATTAATCTTTACATAAATTCGCCTGGCGGCTCGATCACGGCCGGCATGGGGGTTTACGACACGATGCAGTTTATTAAAAACGACGTCACGACGATCTGCGTCGGCCAGTGCGCCTCGATGGGAGCATTGCTGCTGACCGCTGGCACAAAAGGCAAGCGATTCGCGTTGCCGCATTCGAGAATCCTGATCCATCAGCCCTCGGGCGGTGCATCGGGACAAGCGACGGACGTGCGCATTATGGCCGAGGAAATCCTGCGCATGCGGGAGATGACCTCGCGCATCATCGCGAACCATAGCGGCCAAACTTTCGAGCAGGTCGAGCTCGACGTTGAGCGCGACCGAATCCTCTCACCCAAGCAGGCGAAAGATTATGGTTTGATCGATGAGGTGATCGAACATCGAGATAAGTAGGAGGTTGGTGGCAGGCGGCAGGAGGCATTAAATTCATCACTACCCCCTCATCTTCCGACTGCAGCGGCGAACTGCTACTGATTTATGGCTAATTTCCGTCGTCCAGAAGAGCTCCTTTGCTGCTCGTTTTGCGGTAAGTCGCAGAACGACGTCAAGAAACTTATTGCAGGGCCTGGCGTGTACGTTTGCAACGAATGCATCGACATCTGCAATGAGATCATCAACGACGACGAGCAGCAGGAATCGTCTTCCGGCCGGCCGAATCTGCCCAAGCCGCAGGACATCAAGAGCTTTCTTGACGAGTACGTAATCGGGCAGGAAGATTCGAAAAAGCGCCTTTCGGTGGCCGTTTACCAGCATTATAAAAGGCTCGAGCTCAACAAGCGTCGTTCGGACGTCGAGCTGCAAAAATCGAACATCCTTCTTATCGGTCCGACCGGAACGGGCAAGACCCTACTTGCTCAGACATTGTCTCGCGTTCTGAGCGTGCCGTTTTGCATCGTCGACGCCACAAGTCTCACCGAGGCTGGCTATGTAGGTGAAGATGTAGAAAACATTTTGCTTCGCTTGCTGCAATCGGCCGGCAATGATGTCGAAAAGGCGCAGCAGGGTATTATTTACATTGACGAGATTGACAAGATATGTCGCAAGGACGACAACCCGTCGATAACGCGCGACGTGTCGGGCGAAGGCGTGCAGCAGGCACTCCTAAAAATCCTCGAAGGCACGATTGCCAACATCCCGACCGGCGGCGGACGCAAGCACCCGCAGCAGGATTTTACGCAGCTCGATACAACCAATATTCTTTTCATTTGCGGCGGGGCGTTTATCGGTCTTGAGCGTGTGGTCGAGAAACGGATGCGGAATAAGTCCCTGGGTTTCCAGGCCGATGTGAAATCCACGCGCGAGCGTCAGACTGAAGCGATCAACAAGCTCGAGCCGGAAGACCTGATACATTACGGTTTGATACCAGAATTCGTCGGCCGTCTTCCGGTAATCGGAACGCTTCAGCCCCTCGATGAAGCCGCACTGCTTACGATTTTGACCGAGCCTAAGAACGCGCTTGTCAAGCAATACCAACGCAAGTTCGAGTTTGACAACATCGGTCTTAAATTCACCGACGAGGCGTTGCGTGCGGTTGCCGGCCAGGCCTTCAGCCGCAAGATCGGTGCTCGCGGGCTGATGATGATAATGGAAGAGATTCTGCTCGATTCGATGTACATGCTGCCTTCCGAGAAAAAAATTCGCGAGCTTCTGATCACCAGAGAAATGGTTGAGAAGAAATCCTCGCTGTTCGAGGTGATCCAGCCGATTGAAGAGGCGGCATAGCGTCCGATAATACGAGCGGCCCCTGGCTCATTGCGTCGCTCTAGTTGCATCCGCTAGCGAAAAAGTGGCATCATATCTAATCAATCCTACTCTTGCACCCAAAGGTGCCTTTCCTTAACGGTTTCTGGACAAGTTTGAGAGCGGGCCCAATCAGCGTAGAAGTAGCAGCTCAGAATTTTTGAGATTCAGTAACCGACATAGTGCCTCGTTTGCAGTTAACTCCGGTTCGTCACTTCTCTTAACATTCCCGGATAGGGAAAAGGTAAAAAATCAAATGTCAACAAAACTTTACGTAGGAAATCTTTCCTTCAACACATCGAACCAGGATCTCACTGATCTTTTTGGACAAATCGGTACGGTCGAGTCTGCCAATGTTATCGAGGACCGCGACACCGGGCGCTCGCGCGGTTTCGGATTCGTCGAAATGGCCTCAAAAGAAGAGGCTCAGAACGCGATTTCTCAGCTCGACGGCAAGGAAGTCGACGGTCGATCGCTCAAGGTTAACGAAGCCAAGCCGCAGGAACGCGGCGCTGGCGGTGGCTACGGCGGCGGTGGGGGCCGCGGCGGACGCGGAGGCGGAGGCGGCAATCGCGGAGGCGGAGGCGGCTACGGCGGCGGCGGCAGCCGTTGGTAGTAGTAAATCGAACGGCCCTGCCTTCTAAGGAAGACGGGGCCGCATACTTTTCTAATTTTTTAACGCTTACCGGGCCGAATTACCTCTTTCGTCCAGCTTTTATAAATTTTCTGAAGTGAACTTGCCTCATTGGCCGTCTAGTATTGAGTCACACCGCAATAATTAAAGAGCTCAAGACTTATTTCTAGAAAACACCTCCGTTTCAAACTTTATTCCACTCGAAAATCCGACAAGTTCGGCCGTGCTTTTTATTGCGTTTTAGCGCCGGATTTGAGTAAATAGAATTAGCCACGGTTGTAAGCCAGAATACATAAAGCTTTTCCCAGATATGCAGGAGTTTACGGATCAAATGCCCGCCGACATTAGGCGTTACCCGATGGTGCCGATTCGGGACGTGGTCATATTCCCTTACACCAAAGTCGCATTCAAGATTGGGCGCCCATCGTCGGTTCGAGCCCTCGAAGAAGCCATGACAGGCGATCGCGACATCTTTCTCGCCACGCAGCACGACGCAACGCTCGACGACCCGGCGGCTGACCAGATTTTTGCGATCGGAACAATCGGCCGCATTTTGCAGGCCCAGCGACAGGAGAACGGGCAGATTAAAGTAGTCGTAGAAGGCCGCGAGCGCGGCCAGTCGGTGCGGGTTGCACATGACGACGAAGGCGTCTTTTACGCGCACGTCCGAAAGATCGCTTCGGCGGACGAATCGGGCTACCGCACTGACGGGTTGCTGCAGAAAATTCACACGTTGGTGGAGCAATTTTTGCGCGTCTCGCCTGACGCTTACACTGACGCCTTGCACGCATCTTTGCGTGGAATTTCCGCCGGACAGATCGCGGATTCAATGTCGTCGCATCTGCGGATCGCTGTCGAGGAAAAACAGGTGCTCCTCGAAACAGTCTCGGTGCCTGAACGGCTGCAGAAATTGATCGACATTCTCGAAGTCGAAATCGAGAAACGCCAGCTCGACCGGGCAATTCATTCCCGCACTAAGAAGCAGATGGACAAACATCAGCGGGAATATTACTTGAACGAACAGATCAAGGCGATTCACAAGGAGCTGGGACGCAAAGACGAGAAGGCAGAGCTGGACGAGCTGAAAAAGAAAATCGAAGAAGTCGGGATGTCCGATGAGGCAAAAGAGAAGGCGATGCAGGAACTCGGGCGGCTTGAAGTAATGCCGGCAATGTCCGCCGAGAGCACTGTTTCGCGAACCTATCTCGACTGTTTGATCAATGTGCCGTGGACAATTCGCTCGGAAGAATTTAACGATCTTACCGAGGCCGAAAAGACGTTGAACGAGGACCATCACGGCCTGGAAAAAATAAAAGAAAGGATTCTCGAATTTTTGGCTGTAAGGCAGCTCGCGAAAAATCCTAAAGGCTCGATCTTGTGTTTTGTCGGTGCGCCGGGTGTCGGAAAAACGTCGCTCGGAAAATCGATTTCGAGGGCGACGGGTCGGAAGTTCGTCAGACTCGCGTTGGGCGGAGTGCATGACGAGGCCGAGATTCGCGGCCATCGGCGAACATATATCGGAGCCCTCCCGGGACAGATAGTCCAGCTTATGAAACGTGCCGGAACGGTCAATCCGGTGATTTTGCTTGATGAGGTCGATAAACTTGGCCGCGATTTTCGAGGCGATCCATCATCGGCGCTACTCGAGGTGCTCGACCCGGAGCAGAACAACACCTTTCGCGATCATTATCTGGATGTCGATTACGATCTATCGCAGGTATTCTTCATCGCCACCGCAAACGTTTTGCACACGATTCCGCCTGCCCTTCAGGACCGGCTCGAGATTTTAAATCTTTCCGGATATACGGAACGCGAGAAGCTGGAGATCGCAAAAAGGCACTTGATCGAAAAGCAGTGCCTTGCGGCCGGTTTGGGATCCGAAAAGGTACAGTTCACCGACGACGGCATCCTCGAAATTATTCGACACTACACGCGCGAGGCGGGCGTGCGAAATCTTGAGCGGGAAATCGGCTCATGTCTTCGAAAAATTGCGCGGTCGTATGTAATCGCCAGCAACCGCGACGATTTTCTGGTCAAGATCGACGCAGAAAAGGTGCGAGAATTGCTCGGCATAATTCGTTTCCGCAAGCAGGATATCGCGAGAAAAAGTGAAATTGGCCTTGTTAACGGCCTCGCCTGGACGGAGGTCGGCGGCGACGTGCTGCAGGTCGAGGCAACGCTCGTTTCCGGCAAGGGCGAAATTACGCTGACCGGCAAGCTCGGCGAGGTAATGCAGGAATCGGCACGGGCGGCATTGACGTGCGTTCGCTCACGGGCTGAAAGCCTGGGCCTCGATCCGAAGATCTTCCGCGAGAACGATCTTCATATACACGTGCCCGAAGGCGCGATCCCGAAAGACGGACCTTCGGCGGGTATTACAATCGCGACGGCGATGGTCTCAGCTTTGACAAAAAAGCGCGCACGCCACGATATTGCGATGACGGGCGAAATCACGCTGCGAGGAAAGGTGCTGCCTGTCGGCGGTGTAAAGGAAAAGCTGCTGGCCGCCCACCGTTTTGGGCTGAAGACAGTCATTCTTTCGAAAGAAAATGAAAAGGACCTCGCCGATGTCCCGGAAGAAGTCCGCGAGGATCTTGCTATAAATATGGCCGATACTATCGACGACGTTCTGAACATCGCTGTCGAGCCGGCAAAGGCGGACGACGAAATCGTGACACCTCACATCTGGAGCACAGAATCACCCACGTCCGGCATCTCCGCGAATGTCGAGTCGTGATCCACTGGCCTCCGTATATTTAAGCGTGAAAGTTGTCTCCGCGGATTTCATCAAGAGTGTATATGACACGGAGCAATTGCCGACTGACGGCCGACCGGAGGTGGCCTTCCTGGGGCGCTCGAACGTCGGGAAGTCATCGCTGCTGAATTCATTGTTGCAACGCAGGGGTCTGGCACGTACGTCCAACACGCCTGGCCGCACGCAAAGCATTAATTATTTCCTAGTCAATAAGAGCTTTTACTTTGTGGATTTGCCTGGATACGGCTTTGCTCGCGTGTCGAAGGCAATGCGGGCCGATTGGGGCGAAATGGCCAGGAGGTATTTGACGGACCGGGCCGAATTAAAGCTTTCCATCCAGTTGATCGATGCCAGACACGAGCCGACCGCGCTGGATATGCAGCTTCACGAATGGCTCGTTTACACGCGTAAAGAGCATATCGCGGTTGCGACAAAAGCGGACAAATTGTCGAGGAGCCACCTCGATAAGCAGTTGAAGGTGATTGCCCGAGAAATACGCGAAACTCGCCTGATGCCTTACTCTTCCGAGGTCGGAACGGGCCGCGACGAGGTGTGGGCAGAAATCGAAACCGCTTTGAAAAAAAGGTGAAATAGAAGTTGCTTTATTCGCATCATTATAGTAATACTTGAATTATCCCAAGAACTTTTTTAGGGTCCCCGAAAGTGTTTTTGGGACGCGAATTTTAAGTTCAACTACATTCGAATCCATACGTTCTTCTCCATCTTAATATTTCAAAGATACTTTGAAGGTCTATTCTCCTCGAAACTTGAAACGTTAAGTCACTGGACTTTGTAACGTCACACCGAAACTTACCGAGACAACATGGCAACCAAAACTACTACACCCCGCCGGGCCAAGCACTCCATCGACTACGATAACCACGTCGAAAATGACGGCACTTTGGCCGCCGATGCTGAAGAAACGGGCGAACCACAAGAAAAGAAGAAAACGTCTGATGCGAACGGAAATGCCGCTGCTGACGGTTTGCACAATCTTACTGGCCTTAAGGACATGTCGATCAGCGAGCTGACCCACATCGCCAAGGAGATGGGTATCGAGGGCGCGAGCGGATTGCGTAAGCAAGAGCTGATTTTTAAGGTCCTCGCGGCTCAGACCGAAAAGAGCGGGCTTATATTTTCCGAAGGGGTGCTTGAGACTTTACCGGACGGCTTTGGCTTTTTGCGGGCTCCTGAATACAACTACCTGCCCGGCCCGGATGACATTTACGTCAGTCCGTCGCAGATTCGCAAATTCGACCTTCGCACCGGCGACACTGTTTCCGGACAGATCCGGCCACCGAAGGAAGGCGAGCGTTATTTCGCTCTCATCAAGGTCGAAGCGATCAATTTCGAGGGGCCCGAGCAGTCTCGCGAGAAGGTATTTTTCGATAACCTGACGCCGCTCTACCCTGACGAGCAGCTTCACATGGAAGTCGGGCCCGAGAACATCGCAGCCCGTGTTATCGATCTCGTAACGCCTATCGGAAAAGGCCAACGTGCAGTGATCGTCGCTCCGCCGCGTACTGGCAAGACGATGATGCTGCAAACCATAGCCAACTCCGTGACGGAAAATCACCCTGAGGTGACTCTGATCGTTTTGCTGATCGATGAACGGCCCGAGGAAGTCACGGACATGCAGCGGACGGTAAAAGGTGAGGTCATCAGCTCGACATTCGACGAGCCGCCGACCCGCCACGTTCAGGTGGCGGACATGGTTATCGAAAAGGCTAAGCGACTGGTCGAGCATAAGCGCGATGTTGTCATTTTGCTTGATTCGATCACGCGGCTTGCTCGTGCTCACAACGCCGTTGTGCCGCCTTCCGGCAAGATTCTGTCGGGCGGTATCGATTCTAACGCCTTGCAGCGGCCAAAGCGCTTTTTCGGAGCGGCACGTAACATCGAGGAAGGCGGCTCGCTGACGATCATCGCCACCGCCTTGATCGACACCGGTTCGCGTATGGACGACGTGATTTTCGAAGAATTCAAGGGGACCGGCAACTCTGAGATCTACCTCGACCGCCGCTTGTCCGACAAGCGTCTTTACCCGGCCATCGATCTCCAGCGATCCGGCACACGCAAGGAAGAACTTCTTATCAGCAAGGAAGACCTCAATCGCATCTGGGTGATGCGCCGCGTGCTCAATCCGCTGTCACCGGTCGAGCAGATGGAAGTGGTGCTCGAGCGCCTCAGCAAAACGAAGAATAACGCTGAGTTTCTCGCGTCGATGCAAACTTAGGCGGGCAGAACGCATGATGAAATTATCATTCATTGTTAAATTTGCCTTGTGTTTTACGTTGTTCGGGGCCGCGGCAGTATTTGGGCAAACCTCCGACGAGAAAGTTGCTGATTCGGTGCGGATAGTGAGCGTGTCGGCAACGGCACCGGTTAAAGACGGCGTTCAGAACGAATTCACGGTTGACATCGAATACAAATTGGAATCCGTAAAAGAGGCGATGGTCGCAATCGGTTTCAATTTGGATGACCCCGGTCGCTTCCGCATGACGGGCAAGAAAAAAATCTCCGGCGGAACGAACACCATCACGATGAAAGCTTTAGTGAGTCCAAAGGACTGGAAGGAACGTGGCGATTTTATTGTCTATGTCAATATTTCTCCGTATCCGGTTCCGAAGCATCGGTATACGCCGCTGGCGAACGCCGACCGAGTAGTTGCATTTGATCATTGAATCGTCAGGGAAGTTCAACGATCGCGAATTGTAGTTTGCATGGGCCTACAATTCGCGATTTCTTTTTGTAATCGTCGACATGCGAGTCGCAATCCTATCCGCTGAGGCCGTACCCTATTCCAAGACCGGTGGTTTGGGTGACGTGGCGGGCGCGTTGCCTAAGGC
>JBHENZ010000034.1:0-4885 GCA_046261815.1 Pyrinomonadaceae bacterium
ACGACATTCGGGAAAAGTTCAAAAAAGAATTTTCCGAGATGCCGCTTGAGAAAAAGATAGCCGATCTCGTCCATTTCGAAACAATCGCTCTCGGCGAAACGTTTTCGTTCATTTTCAATTCGCCGTATCTCGTTTTTGATAAGGTGATGGACGTGATGGCGGAATTCGGAATGAAAAAAGAGGCGGCCGAGAAAAGCTCCGCGCGGCCGGAGGCGGCCTCGAAGCAAAACGGCGGCAAGACCCAAAACGAGCCGGCAAAGGCAAGCTCAGCCGACAGGAAAAAGAAGAAGAAAGTAGAACCAAACGAAAACTGAGTGCACAAGCATCTTAATGGAAAGTGAGCGATAACAAACTGCAAAAACGAGCGGCGTCTCCGACAAAGGAAAAGGGACAATATGTCCTGGTGTTCGGCGTGATTGCTTCGATGCTGTTAGTTGCTGGGTTCCCGGTTTTCGTAATTTTCTTTTTCGCGATTTTCGCTTTCCTGCTTTTCAAAATGTTCGCCTCGGGTTCGCGAAGCGAGACACGCGAAATCTTTGAGTTCTACCTAAGCGCGAACGAGCTGCTTCGCGATGACGAGCGTCGTTGGTACGGGTTTGAAATTCGCGATGTTATCGAACGCGGCGAATCCGTGTTGCGCCGAATGTCGCCCGCACCGCCGCTTCTGTACTTTGCCCTCGGCGCCCTTTACAACAAAGCTGGCGATCACGTTTCGTCGACGAAGTTTCTAGCGGAAATTATCGACGGCGAGAAGGGAAACGAATCGACAGTTATTCACGCCACACACGACTTACGAAATTATGTCCGCGTGCTTCGCAAAATCGAGCGAGATCCGGCCGACGCGCCTTTGACTTCGGCAGCCATTCGAGCGCTCGAAAGAGCGAGAAAAATTCGGGGGAAAGCTCTGCTGGAAGAGAGCCGGACGAAGGCCGCCGAAATCGCGGTTGCCGAATCGGAGGAGCGAGCCCGGGAGCAAAAGGAAGTTAAAAGTTTACCGATTAGCGACCAGCAAAAATCAACTAACGGCCAGCCTCGGCGGTCCGTTACTGAGCAGCCTAAATATGCCGAACAGCGGGCCGTAAAGCGTAAAACCGATGATCCTTATGCTGACCGGAAGCCGATCTCCGAAGTGTTGCACGACATCTACGATCGAAACGTTCAGTAACGCTCTTACGTAAAGCCGAAAAACCGCCGAATTGAGCTCAAAATACCTCGCCCACCCCCATCACCCATTTCGCTTTGATCCTCGGCAACGGGAGCGAGCAGCAGTCGGCGTTCCTCGATTATGTCGCATATTGCCTGCATCAATTGTGGATTCTCGTGAAACAAGGGCTTTAGTGCGGACTTCTTGATTTGGAGAACTTCCGTTTCTTCATCCGCCACAACGGTTGCCGAACGCGGCTGACCCGTTAACAAACTCATCTCGCCGAAAAAATCGGAAGCTTTCAGCTTGTTGATCGTCCGCATCACGCCGCCGTTCTGCGGAAGCTGGACCTTGACGGCCCCGCGCACGATCACGAACATCGAATTACCCTCGCCACCCATTCTAACGATCGCCTCCCCCGGTGCAAAAATGCGGGTGGTCGACGCGGCCGCGAGCTTATCGAGTTCTGCTTGCGAAAGCGGCGTGAAGATCGGAACCTCCTGTAAGTGCTCGGTCGCAGCGCCGCGAAATTCTTCCACCGTCAGTTCCTCAACTTTCGGCACAATATGGAGGGTGCGGGTCGGGAAAGCGAAGCCGAGATTTTCGCGGTTGAATACATACCAGATCCGTTGTCTGATCAACGCATCCGTTTCCATAAATTTTGAATAGTCGTCGGTCCAGTATTTCACTTCCCATTCAATGCCGTTGTCGCCCAGGTTCCGTATACGCACTATGGGCCGAATCTTTTGAGACACGTTTTCCACCTGCCGCACGGCATCGCGTACGGTCTGGATCGCCCGTGTCGGTGAATTCGTGTACAGGGTGCTGAAGAAAACAAGCCGGGCGTTCAGATTGTCCTTGGGAGCGACCTCGATTGTTTCCTTTCCGAGTACCGCGTTGCTCATCACCAGAATTGTGTTTTGGAAGGTGCGAATTTTCACGCCTCGCCAGGAGACACTTTCGACCACGCCGCTTTGACGGCCCGGGAGCGTTATCACATCGCCAACCTGAAACGGCTGATCGGCCTGCAATGCGATTCCGGCAAACAGATTGCCGAGCGTATCCTGCAAGGCAAGGCCGACAACAATGCCGATAATAGTCGAGCCGGTAAATAGCGGAGCTAGTTCGACTGTGGGGAACTGCGATTGAAAAATGATAAAGAAGGCGACTATATAAATGATGATCGAAACGACCGTGTGGACAAGTGAGGAAATTTCCGCCTGGCCTGCGCTTCGCAGAGCGGTGGCAAATATCAGATACGAAATAAACCTCACGACGGCGATAACCAACGCCATCATCAACAGCACTTTAAGAACGCGAAAAATATTGAACACGAGCGAGACCGACGTGGCCGTCATCATTCCGGGCATGCTGCCCTCAGCCGAACTAACCGAGCCGTCGGCCGCGACGATCAATCCGAACGCGTTCGCGAGATACTCTTGCAGCAGCCGTTCGACAGACGGGAACAGCACGAGCAGCAGCGTGACCACGCTGGAAAACGCGATAAACAAGACTGCTCGTCGTCTGAATTCAAAGGCGGGCATAGAAAAAGCGCGTTAAACGATATCAATAACCGTGCGGCCGAGCAACATCAGCGAAAGAAAGGAAACTATCGCCGTAATCGTCCAGGCAATAGTCTTGAAAAATGGCGGATTTACGAAATCGCCCATTATTTCCCGATTGCTAGAGAGCGAGACGATGGCGATCAGAAGCACAGGAAGTAGCAAGCCGTTCACGCATTGCGTAACAAGAAGCAGCTGAATTTGTGGAATTCCGGGAATCAGCGCGACCAATCCGCCAATTAGAATAAGCGTGGTAAAGATTCCGAGAAAGATCGGCGCCTCGCGAAAAGATCGAGAAAGCCCTTTTTCGAAACCCAAGGCTTCGCTAAGCGAATACGCCGTAGCGAGCGGCAAGACTCCCATCGCGAGCATTGCCGCCCCGAACAGGCCAACAGCAAACAAATATTTCGCGTAAACTCCGGCAACGGGCAAAAGAGATTCCGCCGCGGTCGCCGCCGAATCTATAGTAGTCACTACGCGAGCGTGCAACGTAGCAGCCGTCGAAATCACGATGAAAGCCGCCACCACGCATGCGAAGCACGTGCCGGCAATTACGTCGGCCCGAGCCAGCCGCAGTTCGTCCGCGTCCATTTGCTTTTCGACGACCGCGGACTGGACGAACACCTGCATAAAAGGCGTTATCGTCGTTCCGATCAACGCCATGACGGTGAATAAATATCCTGCATCAAAACTAAAGCTCGGCTCGACGAATCCCGCTCCGACGGCCCTCCAGTCCGGGCCGGCCAGAAACGCAGAAATCACGTAACAAAAAAACACCAGCGACATCACCAGAAAAACGCGTTCCACCCGCTTTTGCGATCCTTTAACGACAAGCCACCAAATTAATCCGGCGGTAAGCGGGACAGTTAGAAAGCGCGAAACTCCGAACAATTCCGACGCCTGCGCAATCCCGACGAACTCGGAAATAATTACACCGACATTCGCGATCAACAGCGCCAGCATAACGACCGCCGTCCAACGCACTCCGAATTGTTCGCGGATCAAATCGGCCAAGCCCTGACCTGTCACGACGCCCATTCGGGCGCACATTTCCTGAACAATGGCCAGGCTGACGAGCATCGGGATGAAGACCCAGAGAAGCGAGTAGCCGTAGGCTGCGCCTACGCTTGAGTACGTGGCAATCCCGCTCGCATCGTTGCCGGCGTTGGCGGCGATAAGTCCTGGGCCGAGGACGGCAAGGTAGGCCAGAAGACGGTATTCAGACAGGCCGCGGCGAACTCGGGCCGGATAGCGTCCGACCCGATGCACCAGTTGACTCGGTGAATATCGCCTGAAGAACATTGCTGTTACTTTCGCCGTCTGACATTTTAGTATTAGGCGGTTGGGAATCCGCTCAAACAATCGACTATAAACCTTTTAATCTAAATACGAAAGAACCAGCTTTGTCACCCGCCCGTTTAGACGTTTTGGCCAGGGCGCGGTCTTCTGCTAAAGTGCGATTATGAAGCAGACAATCGCCCGCAAACTTCCGGCTTTATCGATCGTAACTGCATTTCTCCTCACATTTTTATGCGTGCCCGAGACGGTTGGGCGCGTGCGGCAGGAACCAGTTCGTGCGCGACATGCAATGGTCGCTTCGCAGCACGAGCTCGCATCGAAGGTCGGTGTCGATATTTTGAGACGCGGCGGCAATGCGGTAGACGCGGCCGTCGCCGTCGGGTTTGCGTTAGCTGTGGTCTACCCGATCGCGGGCAACATCGGCGGTGGGGGGTTATGATCATCCGCAAGGCGGACGGCACGTCGACCGCGATCGACTACCGCGAGATGGCACCCAAAGCGGCGACGCGAAACATTTACCTTGACGAAAACGGAAAGCTGATCGAAGGAGAAGGCTCGTCGATCATCGGCTATCGCTCGGCGGGCGTGCCCGGGACGGTCGCCGGCTTCGATCTCGCGTTAAAAAAATACGGCTCGGGCAAGCTGGCGTGGAGAGATTTGATCGAACCGGCGCGCGTGTTGGCTCGGCGCGGGTTCGAGATCGATTACGACTACGTTCGCGGGATCGGGGGCTACAAGGACACGCTTGCTTTGTATCCCGAGAGCAAGCGGATTTTCCTTAAGGGTGGCGAGCTCTACGAAGCAGGCGACATCTTAATCCAGCCGGAGCTGGCCGCAACACTCGGACGGATACAGCGGTTCGGTGCCCCCGAGTTTTATA
>JBHENZ010000035.1:0-13791 GCA_046261815.1 Pyrinomonadaceae bacterium
ATACGGATACATCCACGAGTTTTTTTCGTTAAGCCACACCTTGTAAAAACCGTTCGCGCCCCATGACGATGCGATCGGCTGCTGGATCTGAATCGCGTGTCCCCGATCGAGAAAATTGCCCGGCGTAACCGCCTCGATCTCGGACTGGTCAAAATGAAGCTTGCGAAAAAAGAAATCTATAAACTGCGGCCCCTCAAACCACCAATGGCCATACAACTCGGCGTCATACGGCGATACAACCAGCGGCGGATGATTAGCGGGCGGGCAGTCGCTGTTGACGGATGTCGCGTCGACGCGGTGGGCCGACCCGAACACCAACTATCGTGGAAACGTCACCCTCACGCGGACGTGGCATGACATCGCGAATAACCAGTACATCGACGCCCGCGCCCAGTACGACACGCTCGGTAACTTGCGCAACGCGTGGGACGGGCGGGGCAACCTCACGCAAACGCAGTATTCGTCCGCTTACGATCACGCCTACCCGACGAGCGTCTTAACGCCAACGCCCGACACAAGTGGCGTGCACGGGTCGAACGTCGCTTTGACGACCTCGACCGTTTACGACTTAGTTAAGCAGGAAACGGAGCGGATCGATTCGCGGTTTCTTGAGCCTGCTTGCGGTCACGAGAATTTTCTCGCCGCTATTCTGGAAAGAAAGCTCGACGTAGTAGAGCGGCAGTACAAACTAGCTAAGACATTCTGCATCCGTTCTTTTTATCACGTAGCGCACAAGGAGAGAAATACAACTACTATTAACACCTACGTCTTAATACTCAACTATTCTTTCTGACTCTTACCGCGCCAGATAAAATACGCCGGAGCTCCCAGCAGAACAATCCCGAGTCCGATTGCGGCGAGTACGGGCTGGGTCACGATCGTGTTTAGAACAACGGCGGCGGACGCGGCGATAAACAATATAGGTGTAAACGGATAGAAAGGAACGCGGAAAGGGCGAACGGCGTCGGGCATCCACTTCCTGTAAACAAAAACGCTGGCGGCGGCGAGCGCGTAAAAGATCCAGCCGATGAAGACGACATACGTCAGCAGTTGCTCGAACGTTCCCGTCAGGGCGAGGACGGCCGACCAAACGGCACCGGCGATGATTGCAAACGCGGGAGTCTTGAACCGCGGATGTATTTCGGCCAACCTGCGAAAGAACAGCCCGTCGGCGGCCATCGCAAAATGGACGCGCGGCGACGTTAGCAGAATCGAATTTGCCGCGCTGAATATCGAGATCAGGATCATCACGGCGACCAGCTTTGCCGCCGTCGGACTGACAACCGTAGAAACCGCAGTCGCTGCGAGGCGGTCGGAGCTCGCCACTCCGGCCGGACCGAGCGCAGCCAGATAGCCAATGTTGGTAACAAGATATATCGCAATCAGGGCAGCCGTGCCCGTCAAAAGGCCGAGCGGGAAATTGCGCTGCGGATTTTTAGTTTCCCCGGCGCTATATGAGACAAACTGCCATCCCTCGTAAGCCCAGAGGACGCCGATCATCGCAAGGCCAAAACCGGAGGCTATCGAGGAGCTAAACGCCGCCGGCCACATCACTGAGCCCGCGCCCGTAAACCCGCTTCCGAGCCAGAGAAGGGTCCCGCTCATCAATAAAATACCGGTGACTTTAATAACGGTCGTCCAATTTTGCAGATTCGCGCTCCTGCGGGTACCTATTACGTTTACCACCGCTACCACCGCGATCATCAGAATGGAAACTACTTTTGCAATCACTGGTGTTAGCGGAACGATCTCGCCGAGATAGGCGCTAAAAGCGACGGCCAACGTGGCGACGGAACCGCTGCCGATCACGAAGAAAAGCGTCCACCCGAAAAGAAATGCCGGGAACCGTCCGAAGCAGTCGCGGATATAAACATACAGGCCGCCCGCGGCTGGTTTCATCGCCCCCAATTCGCCGTAAGTCAGGGCGCCGAGCAGTGAGAGAAGGCCGCCGACCAGCCACACAAGCAAAGCCGGCAAAACAAATCCCTCAACCTGACGGAGCACCGCGCCCGGCACCAGAAAAATGCCCGACCCGATCACCGACCCGATCGCCAGCAGAATGATATCCCGCAGTACGAGTGTGCGGGCCAGGGTGTTCGTCGATTGCGACTCTTCTTCTTGTGTCATGCGTATACTCTTTTTGCTATGACCTTGCCGTCTGATTCGGTTATCACGGTTTAATCGTGGGTTTTCTTACCGTGTAAGGTTGACATTCGTTATTCAGGCGGCCTTGGCCGTCTTTCCTACTATCAAGTGTCAAATAAATACCTAGTTAGTTAATCTTTTGAGCAGGCGTTTCATGTCTCCCCTGACGCAGAATCAATCCTGTCACCTTTCCTCCCGCATCCTTGACGAATTTGATTTGGACCTCAACCGTTTTCAGAAAAAATTCTGTTTCTGACTCGGCGAACATTTCGTTTTTCGGTTGTCCGGTTGCCTGTGCTGTCAGCTTTCCGTTCTCGTTTGTGATCGAGATAATAAGGCTGGGCGACAGTTGATATTCTCCTGTGTATGCGTCGAAAACCCGCGATTCAACCGGGACAACTATTTTCTCTTTCGCCAGGTAATCAAGCCAGCCGTATTCTTTGGCGACGCTCCGCATAATCTCCGCCGCCAATGCCCCGCCGCCGTCGGAATTCGTCATCACCACGGAGCCTTTACCGCTATCGGCATAGGCAACCAACAAACATCTGTAACCTTCGTTCGCGCCGCCGTGAGCAAAACGTGCCGATTCCTTTTCGCCCTGCAGTTCCGGCCCTAGCCCCCAACCTCCGGCCTGCGGCGAAAGCATTTCGACTGTCGTTTTTACAGATAGGATCCTATTCGACCTTCCGGCTTTGGAATTCTGAATCTCGATCGCAAAGCGGGCAAGGTCCGAAGGTGTTGTCCAAAGCCCGGCGGCCGTCATTTCGGGGTAAGTGTGCCATCTGCCCTTGACCTTCTCCCCGCTTGTCCGGTGACCTACAGCCGCAGAACTCCAAAATTCCTTTGGCAGCGGTTGTTGATACGTGCTGCGCTTCATCCCTAGCTTTTTGAAAACCTTTTTTTGGATAAAGTCGGGAAACGGCTCGCCCGTAACTTCTTCGACCAGTTCCTGCATGATCACATAGCCACCGCCGGCGTACCTGAATTCCTTATGCGGCTGCCCGTCAATCCGTATCGCCTTTGAATTTGCCGGTTCTGTTCCGTCCAATATCTGCACTAACGTCGGTGGCTTCGAGTCAGCGGAATATCCCGCAAAACCGTGAACGGTAACGCTGTTGCTATGGCTCAGCAAGCCTCGCAAAGTTACCTGCTCTTTTGTAAATTCGTTTTCCGGCACTTTCCACGATTCGAGTTTCTTATTCACGTCCTCATCAAGATTCAGTTTGCCTTCTTGAACCAGGCGCAGAACTCCCATTGCCGCAACCGGCTTGCTGATCGACGCGGCCTGGAAAAGCGTTTCCGCGGTGACCGGGCTGGCTACGCCCGTTTCGAGAACCCCATAACCGCGTGCCCATTCGATCTTTCCGTCGTTGATGACTGCGACGCTGACACCGGGGGTTTTATAAAACTTCATCCGGTCCGCGAGGTTCATCGCCGCGACCGGTTCGCCCTTAATAACAACCGCTGGCAGCAACCCGCTTTCTACTCGCCGAATCCTCTCCTCAACGCTTGCGTTTGTCCCCAAAGGGGATGCATATTTTTGCGCAACGCTCGACGGTGCAAATAATCCGGCGCAGGCCAAACTCAGAAGCACCAATAATAAAACGAAAAGAAAAGCTCTTATTTTCATCGCTGTCCTTGTCCCTTAAATCTTCGCGAACGGCAAATCTCTAGTCCGATACATTGACAGAGCAAATCCCGTGTTCCGTTTCTGTCCGTTACGTTTAAATTGATTAGCTGACCCTGCGGAATGTTGTAATCCAAATTAGCCAATCCGTAACCGCGTTTATAAACAAAACGGCCGTCTCTGACGACGCCCAGCGCGCACCCGGGAGAATCCGGCTTGTTCCATTGAGAGAACAGCTCATCGACTTTCTTCGCCAATGACGCATCGTCATCGGCGGTAATTGCCGAAGCGGCGGCACCGATCCCAAGCGCCAACAGCACCAAGGCTGCAAACCCAACTTTAGTAACATATCTCCACATAACATTCTCCACTCGTTGCGGCAAAGTCAACGGCAAGCATGTACCATTTGCCGACGCCCTTTCTACTTTAGCCGCGCGTAACCGCGACCTTGTCGAATCGCTCGTTCCCGATTGTATAATTGCGCCAATCCTTGTAATCGAAATGCCACCACTCCACTTCATACACTGTGAAACCCTCCGCCTCCATCGCGTCGCGTAATAGCTCGCGGTGCCAACGCTGGAGCGACGTGCCGCCGGGATAATCCGGATATGAGCGATCAGTGGTTTCATCGTATGTCCCGACCATTTCAACGGGTTTTCCCGTCTTTAGGTCGTACAAGGTCAGATCGACGGCCGCGCCGCGGTTGTGTCGCGAGCCCTGGGACGGATCGGCGACGAACATCTTCTTGTCCTGCGGCGTCGCGTCCCAAAATACTTTGGTGACGTACCAGGGCCGGTACGCGTCGTGGATGAGCAGCCCATAGCCATTCTCTTTCAGCTTGCGGTGCGCGCGGGCGACCGCCTCGGCCGCCGGACGCTGCAGAAATGCTCGTGGCTGGGAATAGAAGACGCTGCCTAGAAAGTTATTGGTGGTTGCGTATCGAACTTCCAGTTTGATCGTCGGATCGAGCCGGGTGATCTCGACAAGATCCGACTTCAGGAAATTTCCCATTTCCTTCGGCGGCCGCGCGGCCTGGGCCTCTTTCAGCAATTCGCTGACGGGCCTGACCGGTTTGATGCGAAGCTGCCCGGCTCCATCGTCCGGCCCAACACCGCGGCGTTTGAATACGACGCTGGCCGCCTCAACCTTAACTGCCCGCCCATTTTTATCCCGCGTGAAAATGAGGCGTTCGCCGTCGTAAAGCCCCCGATCCGGAAACTTGAAGACGTTCTCGGATACCTGCTCGAGCGGGTTAAACTCGAACCATTCGATCAAGGCCCAGAGCTTGCCGTCTCTTTCGAAGATATAAAGGATGTCGTGATCCCATCCGTACTCGCCGATAAGTCCTCGCCAACTGGTGGGTGCAGGCTGCGGTTTGGAGACTTCGACTCGTTTGAATATCTCACCACCGATGACGATCTCGCCCTCGCGAGCGATTATTTTTTGGCCGTAACCGAGTTTGTCATCGACAATCAGAGCGCTGCCGAGGGAGCGCAGCCGCACCTGCTCTCCGCCATCGGAGCCGAACATCGAGAGCGTTCCGCTTCGCTCGATCAAATCGATTGATTTCGGGCCATTCACGTAACGTCCGGCAACCCGGCTCGCAAACGCCGGATCGACGGGCGACGTGAGCTCCGGGTGCGGAATCGGCTTGCTCTGACGCGCGGCGAGCATTGCCGCCAATGCGAAATCCGCGATGCGGCTTGTCACTGCGTTCGCCGCGTCCTTTGTCGTAACCACCACAACGCCCAGCTTGTCGTCGGGCATCGCTTTGAGCTGGGTGGCAAAACCGTATATCGCTCCGCCGTGGCCGATCGTTCGGCGACCTTCAAATTCGCGAATACCAAAACCTATGCCGTAGCCTGTTTTCTGTCCAGCGGGAGCGAACTGCGGCGTCCACATCTGGTCGAGTGTTGAAGATTTGAGCATCCGTCCCTGAGGGCCTCGCCCGCCCGCGAACATGGCGCTCATGAAACGCCCCATGTCGTTCACGGTCGTATACATGCTGCCAGCCGGGCTGATGCCGAGCTCGAACGTGGGAGCCTCAAACACGCGGCCATCAACCGTCCACATATAAGCCTTTGCAAGATCATCGGTGATCGCGGGTGTCGGCTCGAAGCTGCTCATCTCGAGGCCGAGCGGATCAAGCACGGCGCGTTTCAGATATCTTGCGAATGGTTCTTTTTGCGTCTTTTCAAGCACATAGCCGACGGCTGCTATTGCCGCGTTAGAATATTTGATACGGGATTCCGGCGCATAAATTAGTTTGGTCTGATTCAAACTTGCGATAGTCCGGGCAAGCGACGGCTCGGTCGTCTCGAAGTAGTTGCCGACCGGAGGCTCGCGCACGAGGCCGGAACGGTGCGACATCAGTTGCCTGAGCGTGACGGCCTTGCCGAACGGATTGCGCGGCCGGAAGTTTGGCAGATAGCGGGTTATCGGCGCGTCAAGATTGATCTTCCCCTGCTCGACCAGCTGCATGACAGCGATGTCGGTAAAAAGTTTTGATACCGAACCGACGCGATAGACGGTCTCGGCGGTCGCCGGCACTTTTTTTACAGGATCGGCAAAGCCAAAGCCTTTGGCCCACACGATCTGTTGATCGTCGACAAGCGCGATCGAAAGAGCTGGCAGATCTTTATCCGTCATCTCGTGCGTTATGAACCGCTCCAATGTCTCGATCGCAGCTTTGTAATCGGTGCGCTTTTGCGCCTGATTTACCAAGTTGTTCGATGAGCGAGCGGAAATCGGCGAAGGCCCGATGAGATTAATCACGAGGCAAAGGGTGAAGGCGGCCGAAAGAATTGAGGCCCCGGTATTTCGAATTCCATTTACAGCTTGCATATTGTCTTTACCGAACTTTCCCGACTACTTAATCTTCCCCGGCCCCCAAATCGCTCGTCCCGGTTTGGCATTGGTGTGCTCACCGTCTTTGAGCACCTGCACACCATTTACAAAAACGTGCTTCACGCCAACGGAATACTGGTGCGGTTTCTCAAAGGTTGCGCGGTCGGCGATTGTTTGCGGGTCAAATACGACTACGTCGGCAAACATTCCGACTTTAAGAAATCCGCGGCGGTCTAAACCTAAGTTTGTCGCGGGCAGGCCGCTCAATCGGCGCACTGCTTCCGAGAGCGATATCACTTTCTCTTCGCGCACGTATTTGCCTAGGAGACGCGCGAAATTGCCGTATGAGCGCGGATGTGTCGAGGATTTAAGAAAGACGCCTTCGGGGGCCATAGATGCGCCGTCCGAGCCGAACGAGACCCACGGCAGGCGAATCTGTTTTTTTATGTTTTCTTCCGACATCTGGAAATATATCGCATCGACCCGCGAGCGATCTTCGAGCATAAGATCCATGATCGTTTCGACCGGATCAGTGCCTCTCATTTTTGCAACTTCGCTCAATGTTTTGCCGGTCAGAGGTTTTAGCTTTTCCGATTTGAAGCCAGACAGGAGCACGCGTTCCGGCGAGCCGGCGTTAAGGTAAAGATTTTCCCATTCATCGGTAGGCGTGCGAACGGCTTCGGCAATCTTTCGCCGGGTTGCCGGGTCTTGCAGACGTTTATAAAGCTCTTCATATCCGCCGTCGAGCGCCCACGGCGGGAGCGTGGCGTTGAGGCCGGTCGCACCGGCCGGGTACGTGTACATGTCGGCGGTTATCTTCAGTCCATTGCGGCGAGCCTCTTCGACCATGGCGATCACCTTGTCCATTTTGGACCAATTCTGCGTGCCCGCAGCCTTAAGATGATAAATTTCAGCGGGCAAGCCTGCCTCGCGGCTAATGCGGATGAGTTCTTGAACGGCTTCGGGCAATTTGTTGGCTTCATTTCGGATGTGCGAGATGTATTTGCCTTTGTACTTCGCGGCAACTTTGCATAGCTCGACCAGTTCTTCAGTTTTCGCATAGAACGCGGGTGCGTAGATTAGCGACGTTCCGATGCCGAGCGCACCAGCTTCCATCTCGCGACGCACCAGTTCGCGCATTTCGTCAAGCTGTTTTGGCGTTGGCTGGATATCGGCTTCACCGAGGACGTGCATTCTAATTGTTGTTGCCCCGACGTACGACGCGACGTTTTGCGAGACGCCGCGTTTCTCCAAATATTTGAGATACTCGGCAAGCGTGGTCCATTCGACGTCGAACTTGATGTCGCCCTGCTCGTCCACCATCTGCCGTTTCATCCGGTCATTGAGAGGTCCCATCGACCAGCCTTCGCCCATTATCTGCGTGGTGATCCCCTGACGAACCTCGCCCTGCGACCGCCCGTCAACGATCAACGATTCGGTCGACCAAGACAGCATGTTGATAAAGCCGGGAGCCACGGCCAGCCCTTTGGCATCGATGATTGTTGGCGCGGTTGCCGAATTAAGATTGCCTACCGCTGCGATGCGATCGCCTTTGATCCCAACGTCGGAGCGCCTGCCCGCTCGGCCGGTTCCGTCATATACCGTGCCGCCTTTGATGATAACGTCAAAAGACCGGGCTGGCTTTCGTGGCCCCTGCGCTGCCGACACTAGCGGCATCGCAATTATTAGCGTCAATGCCAAAAGGCTTCGCAAATTAGTCATTTTAAATCTCCGCATATATTATCTCCTGGCTTCGGTCGCCGTTCAGCTCTACCCGCAAGGCTATTACTGTTTTGGCAACAATACTAAACTTCCGCCCGCTCCCTGCACCAATGTCAGTTTTTTAATCTTGCCGCCGACTTTCTCGAATTGTACAAAGAAACCTTCCGGCGCTCCCTGTATGTTAAAGCGATTCGGGGCGACCGGTATCAGCGTATACACAGGCTGCCCTGGAAGAACGGCCTTGAGTTTTCCGCTAACAAGTTCGAGGCTGATCTCCACAGGAGGAACCTTCGATTCAAAGGTGCCGGCGAATGCCTTCAATTCCGCTTCGCTCATGGCGATAGTCGACTTGGGTTCAGCCGAGTCCGGTGCGCGCTTGAATGGATAATCCGGGGCCATCTCCAGCGTTAATTCGTCGCTCTTGCCCTGCGCGTTGAGTCCGAATGTAACAAAAGCCCTTGTTTCGCCCGCTCCGCGGAATTTTGCGCGGAAGGTGTCATAATGCCAATGCTCCAGCTCACTTACGAACGCCGGGCCGAAACGCACATTCAGTTTGCCGTTTTCATTCGTCACCTTGACCTCGCCGTAAAGATCGCTTTTATAGATTCCGGCGTACTTTTCGGGCGCGAGCGAGGGCCGAGTGTCTTTAACCCGTGATTCCTCTTGTTTTTTTGCCGCCGCTTTTCCCTGTTCCTGTAATGCTTTAAACGTTTTAGACAAATCGCCGGACCAGTCCTTTTGCCTGTTTCCTTCCAAATAAGCGTCAAAAACCTTGTACATTAATATATGCGGCAACACAGTGCCGTTCATGTTCGTTAGAATGACGACGCCAAGTTTTTCTTCAGGCAGCAGGGCCACCTGGGCCCGCATTCCGTCTATAGCTCCGCCGTGCTCCACGACTTTCTTGCCGCGGTAGTCGCTTAGGAACCAGCCCATCCCGTAAGAAAGGAAATGGGCCTCGGGATAAAGAAGCTCCATATTACCGGCAAGCGGGATAATGGTTTGCGGCGTATGCATCTCCTTGGCCACGCCCGAGCTGAATAGACGCTGATTTTGATATGTTCCCTGTCCGAGCTGCAGCCGTATCCATTGCGCCATGTCCACGGCGTTGGAGTTGATCGAGCCGGCAGGTGCGATATTATCGATGTTGCGCCATGCGATCGGTTCGATCTTGTCTTCGAACTTCGCGTGCGGCGCCGCAACATTATCTCCGTTCTTAAATGCCCTGATGCTCGTACTGCTCGAGGTCATTCCCAGAGGGGTAAATATCCGCTGAGCAATGAACTCGTCCCATGTTTTACCTGTTACCTTATCGACGACTTGTCCGGCCGCCAGAAACATAAGGTTCTGATAACCGAAGTTGCTTCTCAGGCTCCAGGAAGGTTTTATAAAACGCGCCCGGCGAAGAATCTCGTCCCTGTCGTTTTCGGTACCGTACCAGAGGAAATCGCCACGCTCGAGCCCGCTGCGATGAGTCAGAAGATCGCGCACGCTTAATTCGCGGGTAACATACGGATCGTAGGTCTCAAAGCCCGGAAGATATTTTGTCGCCGGATCGTTCCATTTGAGCTTGCCGTCATCCACAAGCATCGCGAGTGCGGCGGCGGTAAAGGCTTTCGATGACGAGCCGATAGCGAAAACCGTCCGCTCGTCGACCGGCGCCGGATCGCCTAGCTTTTTCACGCCGTATCCTTTCGCCATCACAATTTTGTCGTCCTTAACGATAGCGATCGCGACGCCCGGGACCTCCCAATCGCGCAATGCCTTGTTGACGTAATCGTCGAATCCTATTAGCGGAGCTTGCTGAGCACGAGCAAGCTGTACGCTTGCAAATGCCAAAATCAAAAAGCCGATAAGCCGGATATTTTGTTGTAGTTTCATATTTCCTCTTGTAGTAAAAGATCTCTTCATTTGAGCGAAAGCCGTCGTACACGGTATCGACTTTAGCGGTTAAATGTTCGCAACTAATTGATTTTCTTGCCGGGCAATTTCTGCCCGCCCTGGTTCAGAAAAATGCTTGAGGCTTTACCGTCGCCTCCGATAACAAACTCGATTCGAACTTCGACCTCTTTTGCAAAGAACGTCGTCGGTGACTCCGGGAAGAGTTCGATTTTGGGCTGTCCGGTCCCCTGTGCTATCAGCTTTGCCGCCTCGCGGGTGATGGTGAGCGAGAATCCGGGAGCGAGTTCATGGACGCCGACATAACGATCATAAAGTGCGGGATCAAGCGCCGCCGCCTGTCGCTCAGGAGGCAGAGGTTTGCTGGTCTTCGTCGCTGACTGCTCGGTACCCGATGAGCTCGTCAGCACGAACCCCGTCGCGACCCCCGCGGCGTTCCGCGTGAATCTTAGACGAGAACGAGAATCCTTGACGAAAAACTCCGTTGCGGACATGGGGAGGAACTCGTTCGTTCCGCCACCGGGTAGACTAACGAAGAGTTTCCCACCATCCCGGCGAACGATCGACTCTTCCGTCTCAGTTAGTTGATAAACGCCGGCGTATTGATCAAGCAGGTCGTCCGGCAGCTTGGTCGCGGTGGGGTCCATGTAAGGCTTACCGATCGCCAATGCGGCGATCTTAAACACAACTTTACCCGGCGATTCGAAGTCTTTGTTGGTCAAAGCAGCGACGAATACCCGATCGTTCGGCATCCGCAGTGCATAAGTGGCAAATCCATTGACACCGCCGCTGTGCTCTATTATTGGATGACCTCCGTAAGAACCTATTGACCAGCCAAAGCCATAGTGAGTTGCCTGGCTGTTATTCAGCTTCGCTGGGATCCATGCTCTCTTGAGCAGTTCCTGCTTTACCAATTTATCCGTGTACAGCGCGGCGTCCCACAGGACCAGGTCATCCACTGACGAAACCAAGGCACCGGCGGCGTGGGGTTGAGTCATACTAAGGTAGGGAGCGTTGATGAAGCCGTCTTTGCCTTTGGAATAGCCCGAAACTCGGCGAGGGATCAATCGGGCGGTGTCGTCATAGAACGAATGCTTCATATCGAGGGGAGCAAAAATATTTTTCTCGACAAAGTCCTGATAACTCTGCCCCGATGCCTTCTCAATGACGGCCCCCAGGATCACGTAAGCGGAATTGTTGTAAGCCCAGCGTTCGCCGGGTGCAAAATCCATGGGCTTATCTTTGAACAAAGCTATAAGCTCACTAACTGGAATATCTTTGCGCCACTGCGTAACCCATTCCGGGAGGGATGTGTAACTCTTGATCCCGGATGTGTGGGTAAGCAGATGCTCGATAGTGATCTTCTGCCCTTTTGTAGGATAGTCCGGCAGGAATTTAGTGATATCGTCATTCAGGGAGAGTTTACCCTGATCGGCCAGCATCAATATAGCTACGGCGGTAAATTGTTTGGTGATGGAACCGAGCCGGAAAACCATATCAGGTGCAATTGGCACGCCGAGCTCCATATCAGCCTTGCCATAGCCTTTGCGAAGAATGACTTTGCCTTCCCTGACGACGATAACAGCTGCGCCGGGCTCGTCAGGCTTATATGTTTTCTCTAGCATTTCGTTGACCGCCGTCGATAGTTTTTCGTCAGAAAGACGGGCGGTTTGGGCGGCAGCACGGGAGTGAATCCCGGTAAACACGAAAATGGTAAGCAATGAAAGCGATACCGCTTTTGAATACTGTTTCCAATAATGCATAAATTTATCTCCCTGAAATCTTTGTGGTGCTGGAGCCCACAAGCGCATCCAACGTCCAGATCTGCGCGAGCACTCGTTTGAAATTACCGCCGAGAATTCCTTGTATGCCCGTGTCGCTGTATTTTCGCCTGATGAGCCCCTCGGTCAGGTCGAACATGCGTTTCGGATGATCGAGTCCTTCAACGTCAATCTTTTCCCGAAAGGCGTAGCTTCCCTTATAGCCCGCTCGGAGTTGTTTATTCGCCTCCGTCGGCATCTTGTCGTATCCGTAAAGGTCGATGTAGCTGCCGACGCCGAGATGTTCGGAACCGATGAGCTTTTTAACGTGATCGAAGGGGTCGATGACATGTTCGACGGTCGTCGGCTCATCCACTTTTACAAACTCGGCGCGACCGAGCGGCGCGACGACGGCATATCGGATTTCGGCGTCGCCATCATCGAGAGAATGAACAAAGTCGGGATGGCCCTGGACGTTTCACACTGCGGCGACCGAACGACGCTCGACGCCTTTGAAATTTCCAAAAAGCCCGTCCTGATCACGCAAGCGAACTGCCGGGCGCTCGTTCAGGGGCATCCGCGCGTGAAGACCGATGAGGCGATCAAAAAAGTCGGCGCGAGCGGCGGCGTGATGGGGATAACAGCCGTGCGGCGGACAGCGCGTGTCGCAGTTGACCTACATTCGCGCAACTTGATCGGCAACCCCCGACGAAGATCAGATTTAGCGCGAAAACGATCCACATGCCGATTCGCAGCCTTCGTTCCAACGGCGTCAGCTTCCAGCTTGTGCCCGTAATGCCGTCTCACTCCCCAGACAATCGGAGCCAAAACAAGAGTTAGAAGCATGATCAAAAGCGAGATTCCGAGTACGGGAAGGAGGATACTTGAATTTTCCCAAAGCCCAACGCGCTAGCCGAACTCTTTAAAGCGGTCATTCCGCATCCACGCGCAGGTAATCCACGCCCGAGAACTTAAGGTGCATCGACTTGCCGTTCACGACGTCCAAAAAGCTTATCCACTCCGGGTTATATGGAGAATCGGCGAGCCTGAAAGCGTTGGCGTTCACGGATTTCAGCGGCGACGTGCCGTCCAGCCAGAGCCTGCCCTTGCGATTCACTACTCGGAAACTGCCGATCCACGGACTGTCGTTGCGGTAATGGCCAGTGAACGCATCCCACGCCTTTGGATACGTGAAGTTACGCGGGCCCGTATATAATTGATTAGTGTACCAATCGGCTCCGTGCGAAACCTCAATCACCCTGCCCTTCTCACCCTCGGCGCGTCCGAAAATGAAGGGAAAGCGGTCGAGATCGGAGAGCCGGACAAGAAACCCGCCGCCGCTAGTTTCCAGCTGAAGACGCTGTCCTTTATGTATCAGAAAAAGCCCGGCGCCCTCGGCGGCGAATTCCATTTTTTTGCCGTCCGGCGAAGTGAATATCCCGGCATATTCTTCCGCCTTTTCGATCTTGGCCGGAGGATTAGCGGGCGGTGTCGGCGGCAGAACTTGAGATGCGTTTGCGGCACGTAATGCCTTTAGGGCATACACGACAACCGGATTCGGGCGATATCCCTGCTGGGCATTGACCGAAGCGAAGCCGCCGACACCTTCGTCAAGGTCAACGTGCATTGCCGACATAAACGAGACCATGCCGCCCGTGTGGCGCGCGATCGTATGCCCGTCCATTTTGTCGATTGCCAGGCCATACCCGTAACTCGCGGTTGGCCCGAAATCCTTCGCCTTGATGTGCGGTTTTACAAACAGGCCGAAACTTTCGTCCGACAGCACTCGCC
>JBHENZ010000036.1:0-4419 GCA_046261815.1 Pyrinomonadaceae bacterium
AGCGTTTCGCGGTCCAGGGCGGAGATGGCGACTGTCCGCGTGCCGTCGGCGATTCGGGTTGTGCGGCGAAGGGCATCGGTATTCCCGGGCACGGCAAGATCGGACTTATTGAAAACGACGACCTGCGGCAGCCTGTGCAGATTTAAATCGTTGAGGATTTTATTGACAGATTCGATTTGGTGTTCGGCACGCGGATTCGCGGCATCGACAACGTGAACAAGCAGATCGCTGTCCGAAATTTCTTCGAGCGTCGCACGGAAAGCGGCAACAAGGGTTTCGGGCAAATCGCGGATAAAGCCGACCGTGTCGTTGATGATCACTTCTTGTTCATACGGCAAACGCAGCCGTCGCGACGTGGGGTCGAGCGTGGCAAACATTTGTCGCTCGACGTACACTTCCGACTGCGTCAGGGCGTTGAGCAGCGTCGACTTCCCTGCGTTCGTGTAGCCGACCAACGAAATGTTCGGTAAGTTCTTCGCCACGCGGTTCTTGCGACGCTCCTGTCGCTGACGGCCAAGATTATCAACCTGTTTTTCGAGCTGTGCGATGCGGTCGCGAACGCGGCGGCGATCAGTTTCAAGCTTGGTTTCGCCGGGGCCGCGGCCGCCGATGCCGCCAGCGAGACGCGAGAACGCAGAATTCGGACCGAGCACAAGCCGCGGCAAAAGATATTTTAGTTGGGCAAGCTCGACCTGGAGCTTGCCTTCTCTGCTCTGTGCACGCTGGGCGAAGATGTCGAGAATCAACTGCGGCCGGTCGATCACTTTCAGATCCGTTGCTTCGGAAAGCGAACGTACTTGAGCCGGGGAAAGCTCGGAATCGAAGACGATCACGTCGGCTCCGAGACGCATCGAGCGAACGAGCAAATCTTCGAGCTTGCCCTTACCAAGCACAGTTCGTGGATCGATCTGCGAGCGGCGTTGGATGATCTTGTCGAGCACGACGACGCCGGCGGAAAGGGCTAATTCTTCAAGCTCGCTTAGCGATTCCCGTGCGTCATCGACGTCGCCGATCGTGACGCTGACGAGAATCGCGCGGTCGCCTTTGCCGTCGCTCTTTCGTCCAACGCGGCGGATACGTGCGAGCTCGGCTTCGAGTGATGTGATGAGCGATAGAAAATCGTTGTCGAGTTGTGAGGGAATGTGGGGTTCCAGGAACTGATAGGGTTCGTTCCCGTTCTCCGATACAGGTTGCGGACTGCGGACTGCGGATTCGTCGAATTGTGTTTTCAAACTTAATTCGGCTCTGGATTTCGCGCTTAATGACGTGCGGACCTCTGCAGTTGATTCGGCATGGCCTAAGTCCGTCGCCGCAGAATCCACCCCCTCACGCAGGCGGCTCTGACCTGCCGGCAGCAAGTGAGCAGAGTGGACGAGGCCGGGGAGGCCGTTGGATTTGTCGACCTGAATCACCGACATCAGATCAAGTCTCAGGAGCGCAAGGTCGGTTAAATCGTCCTGCGTGAGCTTTTCGTTTTGCAAATGCGTGTGGACGCAGCGAAGGCCGCGAAAGCGTTCCGTCGATGCACGCGAGCGGCCAAAGTCCGGCATCTCGATTTGCCGCGCGGTCCCGACCATCACGTGTTCGACCTTGCCCTTGCGGTTGATCAGGACACCGATCTGTCGATTTGTCTCGTGCGAGATCTCGGAGAGCTGTCGCGCAAGCTCGGCCGAAATGATCGACGCCGGGGGCACGCGCCGTGTCGCGAGGTGCTCTATACGGCGGATTTGACTGTGCTTCAGGCCCTGGGTAAAGCCGGTAACGCTGCTGATACTTTTCTGTTTCCTCCACGCTCGATTATATCAAATTCGGTCGCGCATACTCACGAGCAAATCGACCGCAGTAAGCGAGATCGGAAAGAATTTTGGGCGAAGCCGAAGCATTATGGGCAGGCAAAATACGAGGTGGAAAATCTTTTAGCCCCGTCTCTTTGAAATTGGGCGATGTTTCATTAAAATGCTTGCACGATGCATCCCCGTACTCGCCGACAAAAAGAGGTTTTCGACTACATTGTCAATTTTATCGAACGCAACGGGCACGAACCGTCGTATCAATTGATCGCCAGGAAGATAGGTGTGACGTCGAAGGCCGGGATCGGAAAACACGTAAAGGCGCTGGAAGATCAGGGATTGTTAAAACGCCAGTGGGAGAACCGAAGTTTTCGGCTCGTCGTGGGAAACGGTTCGAAAGCGGCCGCACCGGATTTCGCCATCGACTGGCTCGATGTTCCAGCAAATGGACGCGAGCGTGAGGAATGGCGGTCGGACCCGTTTGTCGTGCCGCAGTTTATTATCCGACATTTGGAACCTTCGGCATTGCGCGCTCTTGTTGTGCCCGATGACGCAATGTCCGACCGAAACATCTGCGAAGGCGACATCGCCATTATCGAAAGGCGAACGCACGCACGCGACGGCGACTGCATGGCCGTGACGGTGAGGGACGAGGAAACTTTGCTCAGAAATTATTTCCGTGCCGGTGCGAACGTCGAACTCCGCGCGGCGAATGACGCATTCGAGCCCGTGATATATTCCGGCGACAGCATTGAGGTGCACGGTGTTTTTCGAGCGTTGATGCGGCCTTATTAGTCGGTAGCGCCTGCGTTAGCGAATGTTAGACGTTATCGTCTAGGTAAATGTGAAATGACTCGGACGGGCCCGACCGGAATACACAGTGAGCACACCGACACCCAACGCGAGCTACAGCTTAACATTACGCGTAAAAATTCATAACAAACCAGGCAAACTCGGTGAGATTACTACGGCGATCGGACGCGCCGGGGGCGATATCGAGGGCATCGACATCGTATCGGTCGGCAAGGATTTTCTGATTCGCGACATCACCGTCAATGCCTCGTCGGAAACGCACGATAATGAGATCATTCATTCGCTCGATAATCTCGACGGTGTCGAGATGGTCAATGTTTCGGATCGCACTTTTTTGATTCACCTTGGCGGTAAGATCGAGACGGTCTCGAAGATTCCGTTAAAGACGCGTTCCGATCTTTCTATGGCTTACACCCCGGGCGTGGCACGCGTATGCGAAGCGATTCGTCGCGATCCGGAAAAAGTTTTTAATTTGACGATAAAGAAGAACACGGTTGCCGTCGTCTCCGATGGCACGGCGGTGCTCGGTTTGGGTGATATCGGGCCGGCGGCGGCGATGCCGGTGATGGAAGGCAAGTGCCAGCTCTTCAAGGAGTTCGGCGGCGTCGACGCATTTCCGATCTGTCTCGACACAAAAGACCCGCACGAGATCGTGCAGACGATCAAGCGGATCTCGGTCCCGTTTGGCGGCATTAATTTAGAAGATATTTCCGCCCCGAGATGTTTCGAAATCGAGGACCGCTTAAAAGAAGAGCTTGATATTCCCGTATTTCACGACGACCAGCACGGCACGGCGGTGGTCGTTCTCGCTGCACTGATCAACGCTTTGAAAATTGTCCGCAAGCGAATGGAGGACATAAAGGTCGTCGTCAACGGAGTCGGCGCGGCGGGCGTGGCGTGTTCGAAAATCGTGATGGCCGCCGGTGTGAAAAACATTGTCGGCTGCGACCAGACGGGCGCGCTGTACGCTGGGCGTACCGAGAACATGAACTGGGTAAAAGATTGGTACGCCCGCAACACGAACCCGGACAAGGAACAAGGCAGCGTGCACGATATGGTAAAAAATGCGGATGTTTTCATCGGACTTTCGGCGCCGGGCGTGATCGGCATCAACGATTTGCAGCAGATGGAGACAGATCCGATAGTTTTCGCGATGGCCAATCCGGTACCGGAAATAATGCCTGAAGACGCCGCCGAACATGTTGCCGTGATGGCGACCGGCCGGTCGGATTATCCGAACCAGATAAACAACGTGTTGTGCTTTCCAGGTATTTTTCGCGGTGCGCTCAACTGCCGCGCTTCGCGCATAAACGAACCGATGAAGCTCGCAGCCGCTAATGCGATCGCCGGCATTATCGGGGAAGACGAGCTGCACACAGATTACATTATCCCGTCCGTTTTCGATCGCCGCGTCGGCGAGGCCGTAGCTAAGCAAGTAGAAGATGCGGCCTACGCATCGGGCGTCGCAAGGCGCGATAGGGCGACGGCGGAATCGGAGTTTCAGGGTTGACCCTTGGCGCGTATGACAAGCCAGCTTCGCATCGGAAACTGCGGATTCGGCAGAACTAAAAAGAACGACTACGCCGAGGGGTTGAACGCGGTCGAGATACAACATACTTTTTACAATCCGCCGCAGATTAAGACGCTCGAAAAATGGCGCCGCGAGATGCCTGATGATTTTGAGTTTACACTCAAGGCGTGGCAGATGATTACGCACGAAGCACCGAGCCCGACATATCGCCGACTGAAACGCGCATTAACCGAGCAGGAAGCGATCGAGGCGGGAGCGTTCAGACCGAACCAGACGGTGGCAGAG
>JBHENZ010000037.1:0-6954 GCA_046261815.1 Pyrinomonadaceae bacterium
GGCCGAAAAGGAATGGGTCAGACCGGTGGGCGTCGTCTACAGGAACGACCGCACGTTGTCGCTGGCCGGGAAAAAGTTCGTGCAGCTTCTTGAAGAACCGCCTGAAGCTGCCTGATCTGAGGGCTCGCCCGAACGCAAGCTTCTACCGAAGTGTAAGCCGAATTTTCGTTTGTATAGTCCTGTAAAGTTAAGTTGCAAACGCCGATTCCGGAAATCGTAGGAACACGGTCTATGCCATATCAATGGTCGAGGTTTTTCAGCTCACGTCAGAACTGTTGAAGAGGGGAATTCTCGATCTAAAGGTAGCCTTCGTAGATCGATTTGTTGAGCACGATGAGGTTAATCAGTTTGGCGCGTGGGTCGCTGCGAACTGCGGGGCCGCTGCGACGATATTTGCCGGCATCGAGGAAGCAGAGCGGTGGCTATTAGACGAATGATCAGCCGGCGGTAACGAGCGTAAGAGGCGTGGTCGGGGCCAATTCGTTAAGCGAACTTTTTAAGAGAGGAATTAGATTTTCGGCCTCCATATACTCGCGACCGAGCAGTTTTCGAAAACGTCGTTCCTGCGCTTCTCCGGTCAATTCCTTCAACATTCCGTTGCAGAAAGCCTTGACCAACTCCGGTGCGAATTGCTTACCGGAATTTCTCCTTAGGTCTTCGAAAACATCTTCAGCCGGCCGCCGGCGTTTGTACGGGCGATCGGTCGTCATCGCGTCGAACGAATCGGCAAGGTTTACGATCTTTGCGATGTAGGGAATCTCTCGGTCGTAAAGTCCGTCCGGGTAGCCGCGGCCATCGAGGCGTTCGTGATGATATTTGGCGGCGAGCGGCACGTCGGCGTATGGATGATGTATCGGCATCAGAATTTCGTAGCCGACGCGCGGATGCTTGTTCAACTCCGCCGATTCTTTCGCGTCGATACGGTACGGCGCGTTGATAATGCGCCGCTCGACGGTTAATTTGCCGACATCGTGCAGATAGCCAGCAACGGCCGCGCCCTCGACCTCGTCTGCCGTCCAGCCCAATTCTTCGCCGATAATCTCCGAATATTTTCCGACGCGAACCGAATGTCCCTCGGTGTACTTGTCCTTGCAGTCGATCGCGGCGGCAAAGGCCTTGACCGTATCCGTATAGGTCGACCGAAGCTCGTCATAAAGCCGTCGGTTTTCGCTGGCCTGGCGTTCGAGCTCGGCAAGCAGATTCCGCTGGGCGATTGCCACGCCGATATGACGGCCCATAGCTGAAATTATCTGCGTGTCGTAGGTGGTGTAAATATCGCCGCTTGCCTTTTCGCCTAATAGAATCAAACCGACTAACTCGCTGCTGATGACGAGCGGCAACGCGAGCTCAATTCTCGCCGACGACAGGCTGTTGTCGTAAACCTGAAAAAACGGCAAAACGCCCGCGTGTGACGCTTCAATCGGATGAATGCCGTTCGCTAAAAACTGCCGCTCGTCCTCATCGCACAAACGCAAGGCAAGGGGAAAATCATCGCCAAGACCACGAATGGCGAGCATGACAAGGTCGTGCTCAAAGCGCGCAAATCGGGCGACGCCGCCGCGCATTATTCCGAGCGCGCCGAGCAGTAAATGCAGCGACGTGCGAATAGTCTCTTGAAAATTACTTTTGTTTGCGACTTCCTGCCCAAGTTCGGCAAGCGCGCCGAAGGTATGGACGAGCTTGGTCTTCTCCTCGGCGATTCGACGGAAATCGGCTGTTCGGAATTCCTGGATCTTCACGTAGCTATCGTCACGTGCCGGGTTAGTCCGAGTAAATCGAATAACTCGACCGTGTCCGGTTTAACATTTGCAAACACTATTTTAGCACCGGTTGTCGCCGCCGCGTCAATGACGCCGAGCAATATCGAAATGCCGACGCTGTTGACGATCTCAGTGCGCGAGAAATTGAGGATCAATTCGCTGCATCCTTCGCCCAGTTTTTGCCGGCACTCGCGTTCAATCCGCTCGCCGGATAGCTTGTTTAAATAATCGCCTGCATGCACCACAGCCAAATTGGTCGGAGATTCGGCAAACGAACTAGCGTCACTTTCCAAGATCATTAAGATTGTCCTTTAGATAAGAATGAGAGCGTTATAGCGAAAAGGTTTTATCACAACGGCGTGGATAAAACAACAGAAATTTTTCGCGATAGTCTCGTAGCCCTGCGACGACGGACAACTCGCGCGTCGAAAAGAAGGCAGTACCTTATATTTCAACTTGGGCATTTCGTCCTTACTCACGTGCGGGCTCCCGCAGTTTGTCTCAGGTATTTCGTCATCGAGATACGTGTGCCGTCATCGACCGACTCGATCTTGACTTCGTCCATAAGGCGGCGCATCAGTTTCAGGCCCCAGCCGCGTCGGCCTTCGTCGGGTTCGTTTGTGACCGCTTTTTTATCCGCTAAACGCAGACCACGGTTCGATACCGTGATCTCGATCCGATCGTTCGCGACACGAAATCGCTGGTGAATTCTCTTATCAGGGCTGACACCGTGTTCGGCAGCGTTGATACAGGCTTCGATAAGCGCGGTCTTAATTTGGTTGACGGATTTGGCGTCGAAGTTGTGACGCCTCGCAATCTCCTCGACCGAATGCGCCGCAATCAGCTCGGAGTTTTCGTCCATCGGAATGACGATCTCGTATTGCCGCCAGTCGTCAACTTTGTTGACCTGGGGTGAACCGAGAAACTGACGCAGCAGGTCAAATTGGCGACGGCTCGATCCGAAGGCGTTTCTGCCGCGAAGCAGGTCGAGGGCTTCGGAATCAAACCCTTCCGGAGCGATGAGCCAGATGCGGTAGTTCTTAAACTCACAGTTAATCGCGATCATCTCAAGTTGATCGCACCAGAATTCTGCAACTTTCTTTTCGGCCTCAAGCTTTGAATCGATCCCGGCGGCGAGCCAAACGATTTCGCTTTCCTCCGACGCTGTTTCGTTTTGAAAACCAAATGCTACGGCCGAGCGGCCTTCCTCGATGATCTTTTCGAAAGGCCGGTAAAACGCGTGCACATCGTCGACGAAGAAAACTCGCGGAAGTGTGATCAGATCGATTGATTCCGTAAAGCCCCCGCCAATTTCCCTATCCGACAGGCCTTTATATTCATCCTTGAAACGCCCGTAATCGATCAACGCGGCTGGAATTGTTTGCAAGCAAAGCGTTCCCAAAAATTCCTTGAGGCCGGACGCTGACCCGCGGCGGTAGTGAGCAGCCATCAATTTCGGTGCACGGCTGATAAATTTTGAAAGGCATTCGGCGAAAACTAATGTCCGATTTTCGCACGCGTTGTCGAGACGATATCGGATATCGAGGTAATCTCGAAGCGCGTGATTTTGTTCAGGAATCTCGATTCGATTTGCGTCAATATGTGCTAATCCGTTTTCGACAATTGCTTCAATTACTTCATCGCCATCGAAAAAGCGTCGCAACGATTCGAGCGAAACTCCATCCGAGGATTCGGCAGTCTCGTGCAGTAGGCGAACGAGTGATGACCCACCGCCGCCAACGCTCGCGACCGCTCGAAACAGCGTGTCTAATCGCCGTCCGACGCGTCCCTCGAATAAAGAATGGGTGTAAGTTTGTTCAACCTCCTGAAAGCTGTCGAGCTTGTGGCCGTGATTGCCGGCGGATTCGATCATGGCAGTGATGAGGCGGCAGTTGCCGTTAAGCTGGACCGCAATCAGATCCCGCGATGCATCGCCGACCTCGAGCGAGCGGGCGGAGGCGAGCGAAGCAACGAGATCGGCGGCATCGTCGATTCGTAATGGATCGAGGTCAATTTGTTGGCCCGGCAGGTCACCTTTATGGGAAAATCGGCGGCCGGCGAGAATACTCCTGATGCCCGCCTGCGAAAAAGCGTCAACGAAGTCTCGGTGAATTTCTAAACGGGATGCGTGATGAAAATTGTCGACGAGAATTATCGGTTGAGCATTAACCGGCCGAGAGCGAAAAACCGAGCTTAAAAGGCTGCGGATCGCCATTGGATCGCCCGCCTTAATCTTGTTGATGCCTTTAAGGACCTTTTCGATCCATACGGCATCTCGCAAAGGTGTAAGGTCGACAACTTCTTCAATCGACGGAACGGCTGATAAAACCCGCGGCTGCTTTTTGCGAAACGCAATCGACTGAATGGCGAACTCGTAGATAAAGCGACGGGCCAGCGCAAATTTGTCTGTCTCGTCACTGCGAATCTCGAAATAGATAGGAATGAAATCAGTTTGGTCGAGAAATAATTTGTCGAAGACGTGCCGCAATAGTTCGCTGAGGCCGACGCCAGGATCGGCACGCACAAAAAGCGCCCCGGTGCCTCTCGAAAAGTGATCGAGCAGCCGACTAAGCTCCTCGTCGCGGCCGAAAAATGTTTCTGCCGCGGTTTCGGCAAGAATCTTTCCTATTTTCGGCCGCCGCATGTTAGTGAATGTTGCTGTTGAAGATGCTGCTCACGCCGTCGTGCACCTGGACGTTGTTTCGGCCTTGCGATTTCGCTTCGTATAACGCGCTGTCGGCGGCGTTTATTAACCGCTCGGCTGCGCTTAATTCGCTTGTCACTTCCGCTATTCCAATGCTGACGGTAACGCGGCGTTTCGGAAACTCGGTTTTTTCGATTCGTCGGCGGATGCGTTCGGCGATTGTGGCGGCTTCGCTTGATGTGGTTTGGGGCAACAGGATGGCGAACTCTTCTCCGCCGTAACGGGCGGCCACATCCTCGCCGCGAATTGTATCGCCGAGAATCCCTGCAACCAGCCGAAGGGCCTCATCGCCCGCCTGATGGCCAAAAGCGTCGTTATAGGGCTTAAATTGGTCGACGTCAAGCATCATCAGACTCATCGGAAACCGATGGCGTTTCGACCGCTCGATCTCTTCATCAAGGCGCCTTTCAAGATACCGACGATTGAGCAGGCCGGTAAGCGCGTCGGTTACGGAAAGCTGTTCGAATTCGATTGCCTTTTCCCTGAGGGCTGTCCGGTCGATTGCAACGGCGATCTGCGGAGCGATCGCGTGAAGGATGTCGAGATCGCGCGTGCCAAATCCTTCACCGCCCGCGCGATCGGTAAAATTGAGCACGCCCAGCCGTCTCGTTCCAATGGCGATCGGGTAGCTTATAAAAGACGGAGTCTTGTATTTCCACTCGGCAGGTGCGGCCGGTACCGCAACGTTCGCGATATCGGTGACGACAACCGGTTCGCCCTCGTCGATCACGATTCTGGCGACCCGCTCGCCGACTGACGGCTCGACGAAAAGGTTAATGCGCGCTCCGATGGCCGCACGCGCCTTCAATCCGCCCGACCGTTCGTTTTTTACAAGAAGCGATGCACGTTCCGCACCGAGAAGCTCGGCGGAAACCTGTGTTACTCGCGTCCAGAAATCGTCGCCGTCAACCCGGTGCAAACTTTCGTTGAATTTGCGCACGGCACGGGCGAGAGCGTCGCGTTCGCCGACTTCACGGCGGAGCCGAAGAATTTCGAGCTGCGGCCCGAGTGTGCGGCAAAATCGAAAGATGCCGCGAATTTTTTCCTCATCCCCAATTTTTCCTTCGACCGCAATCGCACCGCGAAGATCGCCGCCGAGTACAACCGGAAAAAGACTCAACGTGCGCGGCCGCCTCCCGCGGTCGGCGCGCTCGCGAAGAACAATGGGTACATCGACAATTGCCGCTTCTTGAAGCTTTTCGCTCGCTGCGTCGATGTCGAGCTTCAAGGGTTGCGTGCTTAGCGGACCGCGAGCAGCCGCAATTTCCAAATGACCGTTACGGCGTTCGAGCCACACAAGCGAACCTAGGTAGTACCGCTCGGAAATAAACGAGAGGACGCCGTCGAGGGCCTGCTTATAATCAAGCCGCATCAGCTTTCCGAATAGCGATCGCCACTCGGAGGTCTCACGCCGATCGAACAATGGCACGTGCGATTCGATGAGAGCCGGCTGGGGCTCGGCCGAAGGTGCACGGTTCGGGGATGCGACCTCTCGGTTGAAGTTGGCGATTAGGACACTAATGTCGTCCGGCGTCTGCCGCGCGTCGTCTCGCTTTTCTTCGTCCGACAATGGCAGTTCCAGCAAGGCTTCGTGGCGCGCTGTCCACGGGCTTTCGATCATCGCGGCGACATTCTCGATACGCTCGGCCGACGACGTTATCAAAATGTTCTCGAAAAACTCCGTCGGACGAAAATTTTTCCACTCGCCGTTTATCGCCTTCTCAGTTGCTTTTTTGTAATTTGCGGCGCGTACGAACGCACGCCCCACGATCGCGACCAGGTTTCGGCCCTCTTTCTGGATCGGCACCGCGCGGCATTGCAGTCCGGCGTGGCATTCGTAATCGGCCGCTCGGCCCGCAGCTTTGACCCTTTGGAATGCACGTCCACAGTCGGCAGCACAACGTGGGGCAAACTCGGCCGAAGAATAAAGCGTGCGGCAGATCGAATTGTTGTTTGCGGCTGAGATTTCCTGGCCGTCGACGTCGGTTACGACGACGGCCAAGCCTTGATCGTCGGCAATTTGGGGGAAGCTCCTCTCCTTTTCGAGATGCTCAATATTCATGGACATTTATCCGAGGCCGCGGCCGGCGAGTCTGGTCGAAAAATCCGGCCCCGAGCTAAATTTATGCTTGCTGTATACGGTTAATCAGTGAACGATTTCACAAAATTCCGAAGTCCTGTCAAAGTATCCGATTTCCAGCGATTATGGCACAGAAACGTTGCGCCATCTATCGCGCGTCGGGATTTTTGCTTGTGCAATATAACAATGCACTCCGACCACGGATTTGATCCCGTAACGGGCTAAACGCTTTAGACTCCCCCATTTATTAGCGATTCAATATATGGCACAGAGATTGTAAGAACGGTTGGCGTAAGGTGGTGTTAAAAAGAAAAACGCCAATAGTGGATACCGAAAAAACGGGAGGAAAATTTATGATCAACGATTACGAAGCTACCAAACCGATTACTTCGGATGCGACTGTTGAGAAC
>JBHENZ010000038.1:0-9004 GCA_046261815.1 Pyrinomonadaceae bacterium
CTTAATCAAAGAGTTTTTCGGCTGGGTAAGTATGCGCTTAAGATCGTCGAGTGTTAAAGATTCGAGTTCGACTCTTATGGGAAAGCGACCCTGCAGTTCCGGAATAAGGTCCGAGGGTTTGGAAACGTGAAACGCACCGGCAGCAATAAACAGGATGTGCTCGGTGCTTACCATGCCGTAACGCGTGTTGACACTTGTGCCTTCGACGATCGGCAGTAAATCACGTTGAACACCTTCGCGTGATACATCAGGATTACCTGTCGATTCGCGGCCGGCGATCTTGTCGACTTCATCGAGAAAAACAATCCCTGAGTCCTGGGTCTTTTGGACGGCGAGCCGATTAATCTGGTCTGCGTCAACAAGATTTTCCTGTTCATCGCGGACCAGGTATTGAATTGCTTCGGCAACTCTCATCTTGCGACGAACCGTTTTTGAAGGAAATAGATTGCCGAACATGTCCTTTAGATTGACGCCCATTTCCTCCATTCCCTGTCCCCCGACAAAATCGATCGTTGCATTGCCGCGCTCCTGCGTGTCGATCTCGACCATTCGGTCATCGAGATCGCCGCGCCTGAGCTGCTCTCTGAGCTTTTCACGCGTGCGGTTAGCGGTCCCGTCGGAAGGCAAACCGTTCGGCTCCTCATGCGTCTGATAATGAAGGGACGTGGGCGGCAAAAGAATATCGAGCAAAGTTTCTTCCGCATTTTCTTCCGCTCGCCGCCTGACTTCATCGTGCGCGGATTGTCGCGTCATCTCGACTGCGACCTCCGTCAGTTCGCGAATCATACTTTCCACATCGCGGCCAACATAGCCGACCTCCGTGAATTTCGACGCCTCGATTTTTATAAAAGGAGAATCTGCAATCCGGGCAAGTCGCCGTGCGATCTCGGTCTTCCCTACTCCGGTTGAGCCGATCATCAAGATGTTCTTTGGCAGCACGTCTTGCGCAATTTCGGGGGGCAGCTTTTGGCGGCGAATTCGATTGCGAAGCGCGACCGCGACCGCCCGCTTTGCCGCCGTCTGACCGACAACATATTTGTCGAGCTCTTCGACAATTTGTCTCGGAGTCAGTTCGTCAAGCTTTGTCTTTGGCGGCGCATCTTTTACCTCGCCTCCTAAATAAATTGCCATTTTCGGTAAATACAGCGTCTCTGGTCTAAACGATAAACCGCCAGTCAGTGAATGCTCAAATCTCGCAGAATCTGGTGCTCTACAATTCTTCGATGACGATATCGGCGTTTGTGTAGATACATATCTCACCCGCGATCCGCATCGATTCCTCTGCGACCCCTCGTGCGGAGAGGGTCGTGTGCTTGATCAAGGCACGCGCTGCCGAAAGGGCAAACATGCTGCCAGACCCGACTGACAATAAACCCTCATCGGAAGAAATAACGTCGCCTTTGCCCGAAATCAGAAACGCCGATTTTTTGTCCGCCACAATCAAAAGTGCTTCGAGATGCCTAAGATATTTATCCGTTCGCCAATCTTTGCTAAGCTCAATCGCCGATCGCTCGAGCTGTCCCTGAAACTGTTCGAGCTTTGTTTCGAAACGGCTTAAAAGCGAAAAGGCATCTGCCGTTGCACCGGCAAATCCGGCGATTATTGCGCCGTCGCCAAGCCGCCGAAGTTTTCGAGCGTTGCCTTTGATAACGGTTTCGCCGAGGGTTACCTGGCCGTCGCCGGCCATTGCGACTTTGCCCTCGCGCTGGACGAGCAGTATTGTCGTCGAGCGAATTAGATGGTTCGCCTCGTGAACGGACATAAAAAGGAAATCATAAGTCTTTAAAATCAAATGCTCAAATTGACATCCGGCGTCAGGCTGTTTGAACATTAGAAAGTCTATGACGTATAAACCGCGGATTGGTTTGACGATGCGGGTCGAATTGGCGACGCGGCGATTTTATCTCGGCCGCGACTATTCCGAGGCAGTCGAAGCAGCCGGAGGCTTGCCGGTGCACGTGCCTTTGATTCCACGAACAGATTTTATCGAGTCTGTGGTCTCACATTTAGATGGCGTACTGCTGCCGGGAGCCGATTGCGATGTCGATCCGAGTTTTTACGGTGAGGAGCCGCACCCAGAATTAAAAACGGTCGTTCCGGAAAAGGATCAGACGGATCGATTGGTGCTCGCCGCTGCGGAGAGGCGAAATTTGCCCGTGCTGGCGATCTGTTATGGTATGCAGGCATTAAACGTTTTTCGAGGCGGTACGCTGATCCAGGACATCGAGGCTCAAGTCGAGAATTCTATAAAGCACGAACAGGGAATGCCGCTGGACAGGAATTCACACGGCGCCGTTTTTACCGCCAACAGTATTTTGTCTAAAATCGCCGCTACAGAAAATTTTACGAACGAAGTTAAAGTTAATTCTCATCATCACCAGGCGATCAGAAAGGTTGGGCACGACTTAGAGGTGATTGCCCGGGCAAATGACGGCGTGATCGAGGGCATCCAAGGTAATCGATCCGATCAGTTCGTACTTGGAGTTCAGTGGCACCCCGAGTTGAGTTGGACCTGGGACGCGATTTCAGCCGGAATCTTTCGTGAATTTGTGAATGCGTGCAGCGTTTATTCATGCGACGCACGAAACGAGAAAATGTTTGCGGAATTGGTAACATAGACCGACTTTAGAAGAATTTGGGTGTTGAGGTCGAATAGATTTTCAACCTTAACTTATTTTATGTCAGCCGTTTTACCGGAGTAGGTTGAAAGAAACGTTTCGACAGTCGTCGCGCTTTCGACAATAAGGTTGTTACGAGAGACAGTTTTCATAACGCACTGATGGATAATACATTTTTAATCGGACTTCTCGCCTGGATTTTTCCCGGTGCAGGCCATCTCGCCCAAGGCCGAATTCGCCGGGGAATTATAATTTCTTCGGCCATATGGCTAATTTTCTTAATCGGCATTTTCAGCGGCGGCGCTTATTATCCCGGATTCGATTTTAAGGACGGCGCATTACTTTATTTGCTAAATGTGTTTGCCAAGCTTGGTTGCGGACTTGTCAGCGTAGTTTCATTTTTGGCGTCTCTCGATCCTAATCCTCAAGCCGCGGCCCTCGCAACATTCGAATACGGCGGACGGTTTGTTGAAACGGCCGGTTTGTTGAACTACCTCGCGACAATTGACGCCCTTGATATTCGCATCGGGAGGAAACGATGATCCATTTCCTTTATTTGATAGGCTTTGCCTTGTTCGTGTCGGTAGTATTCGGCGTAATCGCAACCGGAACGGCACGCGAGCGTGTCTGGTGGGGAGCGAAAACTTTTCTTCAGTTTGTCGGGATCAGCCTTCTGATCGCCTGGGTGCTGTACTTTATTCCCTGGTAAGAGGATGCCTCTCATCGAAGGCGAAGGCCTCGTACTTAAAACTTATAATCTCGCCGAGGCCGATCGGATCGTCGTATTTTACATGCGCGAACACGGCGTCGTGCGCGGCGTTGCGCGCGGGGTAAAACGGCTCAAAAGCCGATTCGGCAGTATGCTCGAACCCTTCACCACAGTTAACGTATCCTATTTTCAAAAGGAAGATCGAGAGCTGGTATCGATTACCCACGTCGAATTGATTCGGTCGTATTTCGATTATGCGGTTGATCCGCATTTTCTCGACGCGTTTTCGTATGCTGCCGATCTTTTACTGCAATTCGCCCAGCCCGCGGATCCTGACGAAAAGATGTTCAGGATGTTTAGCGCGTGCCTTTCAGCTGCAGCTGATGATAAGTCGGACTTGCAAGCGCTTCGGCTTTACTTTGAACTTTGGCTTTTGAGGCTTGGCGGTTTTCTTCCGGACTGGACGCGTTGTGAAAATTGCCGGACGATGCTTCCACACGACGATACTGCGTTTTTACGCGGTGGATTTCATTTAAATTGCGCAACATGCAGCCGTGGCGGAGTAATGCGGATCTCGCCCGCGCACCGCGAGTTAATCAGCGGCGCGAAGTCACTGCCGCCTTCCGATTTTATTCGGTCGGCCGACGGCAAGGCAGAACTTATTCGCGAGCTGTCGAACATCCTGGGCCGCCTTATCGCCCAAACTCTAGGCAAACAGGCGCCCACGAGTCCTCCGCCGCTCGCCTTTCGTAATGCGATATAGTTGGACGATTTCACGCTATCTGCTCGGGGCAGTGCTGCCCTATTTCGTTTTTTCGTGGCTGCTGCTGAGCGTTATCCTTTTTGTCCAGCAGGCCGGCCGATTCTCAGATATTTTCTTTAGCGTTAACATTCCAAGTGGGCTGATCTGGCAGTTGACATTCGCCTTGCTTCCGAATGTGATCGCATTCACATGCCCGATGGCTGCATTGGTAGGTGTAATAATCGGCCTGGCAAAAATGCAGACCGACAGTGAGCTGACGGCGATACGGGCGGCGGGTGTAGGCAATCTGCAGATAGCCCTTCCTTTTGCGCTGCTCGGCCTCGGCCTTTCAGCGTTCGCATTAATCACAAACCTTTTCGGCGTGCCCCTTGCCGCAAGAATCGTCCGGCAGGTGGCAACTCAGACGGCAATTTACAAACTCGAATCGCCGATTGAGCCGGGCGTTTTCAACACGGAAATCGCCGGATTCACGTTGTATGTTCGCGACGGCGATATTACCGACGGCCGGTGGAAGAATATCTTTATTCATAATGAGGACGAGAAGACCGGCATCACGCGTCTGATAACGTCAAGAAGTGGGCGAATTGATTTCTCGGGGGATCAATCGGAGCTCGTCCTGGAGAATGCTGTCGTTACAACCGTGGACGAGCGTCCCGAACCCGGAAAGCTAATCTCGGAACGAGTGGGTGAAATTCGGTATGCCGTGAAGACACGGCGCGGCGAGCTGATAGAAAAATTACGTACCGCCGAGTTGACGCCGGAAGAGCTCGGCCTTGCGCAGCTATCCGAGTACGCCGGACAAAAGGAAGGGAAGGAAAGAATCGAGGCGGACATCTTGTGGCAGCGTCGAATACTGCTTTCGCTTACACCGTTTCTGTTTTGTTTGTTGGGAACGGCCCTGATGCTTGGCTCCAAACGGCGGGGCAGGGCATTCTCGATCGTCGCGGCGTTATTGATCCTAATTCTATATTTCTTTCTTGCGTTTATTGGTGAACAACTGGCGAGAACCGGGCGTGTTCCGGTCTCGCTTGCCGGAGCGTTGCCGATCGTCGCAAGTCTGACGGCTATCGTAGTGTTCTATATTTCGGCGCGTCATCGTCTGCCGGCCAGCCGCGGTTTCGATTTGAAGAAGATTTCCTTGCCGAACGTCAGGCTGCCGCGAATTCCCGGCGGGGCCGGAAATTTTCTGGCCGATGTGACGACCGGCATCCGCGATCTCGACGTCGCGGTCGACCTGGTTCGTTATTTTCTTCTTAGCCTTTTTTTCCTAGGTGCGGTGTTTCTGATTTTTACTGCGTTTGAGCTGTGGAAGTTCGCGGGAACGTTCGACGGCGGAATTTGGCTGCTGGCGAAATACCTATTCTTCTTAATTCCGTTTGTATATATCCAGCTTGCGGCCTCAGCGTGGATGATCGCAACGCTTGCAACCTACATAATCAAGTCTCGGCAGAACGAGATTGTAACTTGGATAGCGGCCGGCCAAAGCATCTACCGCTTGCTGCTTCCGTGCTTTCTGCTCGCATTGGTGCTCGGCCTTCTCAACTGGCAAATAGAAGATCGGATTTTACCCGCGGCCAATCGGACTCAGGACGAACTGCGTAATCTCATTCGCAGAAACGGGATTATGCCCAGCCAGGCCGCGACAACCTATTGGAGTGCGGACAATGAATCGATATTTTCATACCGACTTACGAACGCGTCTGATAACGAAACCATAAAATGCAGCTCCCAACAATGTCTCCGCGATATTGAAATCTATCAATTTTCAGAAAACGGAGGCGAATTGCAAACCGTGTACCGGATTCCGCTGGCTCGCACGAATGATTCGATATTTGAGGTAGTCGACGGTGGCACCAAAATTTCGGTCGTCGACAACCGCTCTCGAACCGCTACAGTCGGGCTCGGCCCTATCGGGTTTGTCGACAAGAATTTGTTTCAGGTGCGTAGAAAGCCGAGTCATCTCGATATTTCAGAAATTCGAACACGAATCGTTTCGAGCAACTCGCCCGTCGAGCGCCGAAACTTCGGTATCGTCCTCGAGCGTCGATATTCGACGATCTTTCTGCCATTTGTGATTGCGCTGCTCACAACTCCGTTCGCACTCAATCTGAGTCGGAAAGGGAAAGTGGTTACGGTCGGTTACGCGATCGGCATATGGCTGTTGTTCACCGGCGTGACTAACGCTTTCGAGCAGCTCGGGCTGGCGGGTTATTTGCCGCCGAGTATTGCCGTTTGGGCGCCACTGGTGTTCTTTGCAATGCTCGGCCTTTTTATGCTCACACGTGTGAAAACGTGAGTTGTGGATTTCGATTAATTTTGACCCTTGCCCGCATGAAAATGAGATAATGCTTTTGAGGATGTTGATTATTCCCTTGGTCGGCTCCGACATCTTTTTTTAATCAAATATCCCGAAAAATTATGACGGACGCGCCCATTTCGATTTTGTGTGTCGAAGACGACCGCGATTCTCGCGATGCGATGACGCTTATGCTTCAGCAGGATAATCCTGCGTATAATGTGACGACCGTAGGCACGGCAGCCGAAGCCCTCGAGCTTGTCTTGCGCAAGGTTTACGATTTGTTCGTTCTCGATATCTGGCTGCCCGGAATGGACGGTCTCAGTCTCTGCCGGCGCCTTCGCGATCATGGAATAAAGTCACCGATAGTTTTCTTTTCGGCAATGGTCCGGCCGACAGATAAAGAATACAGCTTGCAAGCCGGTGCCAACGAATTCTTAGTCAAACCGCATGACGTCGATAAATTTACGGCCACCGTCGCGAGGCTGCTGAATCATCATAAGTCGACCCCCAATGTATAGCTCCTTGCCCTTTGCCTACTTAAATTTATTCTATTAAATAGCTTAAGGATCACCAGGAAAAGCGTTCGGAATAATTTTTCGGAAGGGGTAACGTATTCGCCGTTTCCTACCGCCAGCACGTGAACTGTCACGTGCGTTGACAGCAGTTGAGACGGGTGAGGGGAAACGTAGTACGAACAAGCGCACCCGTGTGTTTGGCGGCGGATTTAGCTTCTACGTGGCGCGATCCGCCCTTTTTTGTTTTTGTATTTTAGGTCGAAGATCAATTCAGGATGGAAGATTCCGGCTTGTAGATTTGGAATGAAAAGCTATCCGGGACGCGGGCTGTCCGGAAATAATTTGCCTGCACGCTCAGCGTCGCCCGATCAACCCTTGGGCAAACGCCGCAACGTATTTGCCTGAGAAAAAACCTCGTCGTGCATCTGTGAATTCCACTCCGCTAACGGCTCTTCCGGCTTCTCAACCGGTTTCTCTGTTTTCTGTTCCGTCTGCGAATCGCACCCGCTTTGCTTCTGCACAATATAGGTCCTTTTCCGTTTCTTCATAAGTCCCTCTAAGTTCCTAATATTCCTCACCGATTTTACCCTGTAGTTGTTCAATACAAAATAACTCAGCCCAGCCAAAATGCAAAGGCCGTGCCTCACGCACACTTGCCTCGGTGGGCTTCAAAATCAGCACCGCCTGCGGTGGCGGGCGGGGCATTCGGGTCCGCTTCGCTCTTCTAAATGGGCAGAGGCCCGCACCTGTCCACGGCCGATTGAACTCGTTGACAAGTATCCTACTGGAGGGTATAGTAAGGACGGATGAAGCTGACCTTCGTAGGACTCCCGATTTTCATGAGTCAGATCGACCGACTAAGAAGACCGCTCTCCGACGAGATACTGTCGGCGATTGAGAACGATCTTCTCAAAGACCCGAAGCGTGGCAATTTGATTCAAGGTACAAACGGTGCCAGAAAAGCGCGGATCGCCGACCCCACGCGGCAGAAAGGAAAACGCGGCGGATTTCGCTACATCTACGTATACTTCGAGCCTGTCGCTCGTGTTTACCTGATTCTGTTCTATGGCAAGGGCGTCAAAGATGATTTGACCAAATCAGAGAAGAGGATAATCGCCGAGAGCATCGAAAGGACCAAATCTAGCTTACGAAGGAGTAAGTAAAATGGACAAGAAATTATTCGAAGAACTTTTGCAAGGCCTAAATGAGATGGAGGCCCACGCCGCCGGCAAAAAGGTAAAAGGTGTCCGCGAAGTTGTGAAGGAAGTAAAGGCTCCCAAACCACTATCGAAAGAGGAGATCATAAAACTTAGAAAGAAGCTCAAGGTCTCCCAATCGGCGTTTGCCCTACTGCTAAACATCTCAACAAAAACCGTCCAAAAATGGGAACAAGGCGAAAACCGCCCTAACGGCTCAAGCCTCAAACTGCTCACGATCGCGAAGAAAGACCCAAAAATGCTGTATGTTAGCTAACTCCGCGCCGGCACCGCGACGAAGGATTAAAACCACTCCCCTCCTTGTCTAAGGAGGAATGGGTGCGGCCATCTTCTTCCATATGAAATATAAAGCCATCCGAGAAGAGGAGCTAAAGAACAAAGTCGGCGCGGATTGGTTCAGCGCGTTCGATACGACTGAGATCGTTGGGAACATCGACTTTTGTATTCTGCCCAAACAAGACTCGCTATTCGGCAGAACGGCGCTGCTTTGGGCGGAGGCAAAAACCGGCGTCTTTGACGTAACGGCGATGTTTGTACAGCTAATCTTAACGATCGGCAGGGCACGCACTTTTGACAAGACGCTACCGCCTGCATTTCTTGGTGCCTTCGATTTCAAGAAGATCGCCTTCGTTCCCTACGTAAGCGTTCAGGATATCTTCTACATAAATGACTTCGACTGGACTGTAACCCCGAGCAATCACTCTACAAAGGAATTCGCTCTCATTAAGAAGCGGATCGAGGCAATCCTAACGTCTGATCACCACCTTTATGATTTTGAGAACGACGCAGCCGAGCTCAATTTCTTTATAAAGAATAACGTTGCAAAAGCGACCGAGTCCGGCAAGATCAAGATCGACAAGAATAATTTCATACCGATATATCT
>JBHENZ010000039.1:0-5525 GCA_046261815.1 Pyrinomonadaceae bacterium
GTGTTGACGATGGTCGTCTTCGAGCGCGACGAGGTCGGCGAACAGCTTCTCCTTGCGTTGTTCGAGCTGTTCGGTGCGCACATTGCGCGCGCGCGGCCCGGTCAGAGCCGCCCAGAAGCCGGCGGTCAGAATCAGCACACCGGCGCCGCTCGATACGCTCTTGATGGCCCGTGCGATTTCGTCTTTTGCGACCTCGACATCGTCATGCCAGCCTATCGAGACCGCGGTGATATGGCTCAACTCGCCGACGACGGTCTCGGCCGCGGCCAAAAGCTCGTTCGCAACCTGACCGTGGGTTACGATGATTCCGCCTACTTTCTTCATATCGGGTATTTATTTTTGCACGTCACGGTGAACCACCGTCACGTTGTAGCCTTCGTCTCTCAACCTGTCACGCAGTCGGTTAGCGATCATTACCGAGCGATGCCGGCCGCCCGTGCAGCCCAGTCCGATCGTCAAATAAGATTTGCCTTCCCGCTGGTATTGGGGCAGCAGGTAGAGCAGCAAATCGCCAAACCTCGACACGGTTTCCTGCACCTCGCCGTAGCCTTCGAGAAACTCGATAATCTGAGGTGTATCGCCCGTCAATTCCTTCAGTTCGCGTTTGAAATACGGGTTCGGCAAATGCCTGACGTCGAACATTAAATCGAGATCTCGCGGGCTGCCGTATTTGTGACCGAAGCTGACGATCTGCACGTTCAAGGCCGGATCTTCACCCGGCACGCCGAAGCTTTCCAAAACCACGCGGCGAAGCGTATGCACCGTATGTTCGGAAGTATCCACTGTAAGGTCCGCCAGCAGCCTGATTCGTTTAAGAGCTCTGCGTTCGGACCGAATTGCCGAGAGCAGACCTTTTCCGGAGTCGGCCGGGTGCGGCCGTCGCGTTTCAGAAAATCGCCGCTGCAGGATTTCGTCCGCAGCTTCGAAAAAAACGACGTACGGCGACAGTTTTTGCTTCTGCAGTTTTTTCAGCTCGTTCGGGAATTCGGAAAGAAAATGTCGCTCGCGAATGTTAATCACGAGCGCCGCTTTCTCGATCGCGGTAATGTCCTCGTCGTTCGGCACGATAAGGCGGGCAAATGTCGAAAGCATCGTCAGCGGCAGATTGTCGACGCAGAAATAACCAAGGTCCTCAAAAGCATTCGTCGCCGAACTGACTCCCGATCCGCTCAAACCGGTGATGATGACGAAATTAGGCGGCGAATTGTCAGAATTCACAATAAGAAAATCTGAAAAAAGACTTACTGCGGCTCGATAAGCCCGTAGTTGCCGTCCTCGCGTTTATAAATTACGGCGACCTTTTCGGAGCCCGAATTCCGAAAAACAAGAAAGTTGCTGCCGTCCGAGGACAACGCGAGGGCGGCCTCGTCCTCGGCCATTGGCTTGATCGCGTAACGCCTCGTTCGCACAATTCGCGGCGCGGCCGCCGCAGGAACAACCTCGTTGTTTCCCGCTTCGATCACCCCGACTTTCGTCCGGCGATGCGATTTGTCGATCACCTTAGTCTTAAGGCGAAGCGCCTGTTTTTCGATTTTGCCGATCGTCCGAGAAAGCGATTGATACATGTCCGACATCGTCGTGGCCGCCGTGAGCACTTCGTTTCTCCAATTAAGAACGACTTCCGAACGATGCCGGCCTTTTTCGACTTCAATTATGACGTGAGCATTTGCGGGTTTTCCGTTGAACAGGTGATCGATGCGGCTGAAATGGTCTTCTATATGCGTCCGAAGAGCCGGGCTTACGTCGACGTGCCGGCCCGTATATTCAAATTTCATATCTCGCCTCGTTTAGAATAGCTCGAAGTCGAGCTCGCTTCGCGCTCGATGAATAATAAATATAATTGCTAAATGACGGTCTTCCTCTCGCGTGAGCCTGGAATGTTCATCTGATCGCGGTATTTTGCGACCGTACGCCGCGAAAGTTTCACGCCCTCTCTACCGAGTATTTTCGCAATCTGATCATCGGTAAGCGGTTTTTTGGTGTTCTCTTCCTCAACTAACTTCTTTATTCGGAGTTTGAGAATTCTTGTCGAAACCTCCTCGCCCTCCTCGTTCATCATGCCTTCGCTGAAAAAGCGTCGCAGCTCGATCACACCCTGCGGTGTGTGCGCGTATTTGCGATTTACGACGCGGGAAATGGTCGACAAATGCATTCCTATATCTTCGGCAATATCTTTAAGCATCATGGGCTTGATATATTCGACGCCCTTGTCGAGAAATTCCAACTGCCGATGCACGATGCATTCTACGACGCGATAAATTGTTTGCCGACGATGCTCGATGTTGCGAAGAAGATCAACCGCCGAGCGAACTTTTTCCTTGATGAAATCTTTGGCTTCCTTCGATGTTTCGGTTTGATCAAGCAGCTGATGATACGTCGGGCTGATCCGCAACCGCGCCGTACCGTCATCGGCAAAATAAATTACGTACTCCTCGTCCACTTTCTCAACGTAGACCTCGGGTGCGACGAAAATCGGATCTTCTGAAGTATATCTGCGGCCCGGATATGGATCGAGAAGCTTTATTCGACTTATCACGTCGTGAAGCTCGTGCATATCGCGGCCGGTATTTTTCGCGAGATGCTGCAGGCGGTGCGGCAGCAGATCTTCGAAATGATCGCGAACGAGGGTTGCCGCGAGCGATTCGCCCTCGCCCTCAGCCGCGAGTTGTGCGAGCAAACATTCGCGGACATCTATTGCACCGCATCCGACCGGCTCGAGGCTCATCACGATCTGTCGCGCCTTTTCGATTAAATCCGTCGACGCGCCGCAGATTGCCGCGACGTCCTCGGTCGAGGCGTTTAGCCGGCCGTCCGGGTCGAGATTGCCGACGATCGCGACCGCCGCGTTAAGCGTTCGGTCACCAATGTCCTGCATGTTCAATTGCCATTCGAGATGCTCGGACAACGATTCGCCACGCGACAAAAACTGGTCAAAGCTTGGAGCGTCTTCCTTATATTCAATTTCCTGCGTCTTATATCCGGGATCGAGATATTCCTGAAACTCCCGACCATAATCGATCTCTTCAAAAGAATCCGAGGGTTCGGTCGAGGCCGTTTCCGAGGTTTCCGCGTCGAATTCCGCTGTTTCCTGAAACCCGTTCTCGGCTGGCGCTTCGGGCACAAACATCTCCGCGTGGTCGAGAATTTCAGCGACCGTTTGTGCGTCGCCGTTACCGGCGGCGTCGCCGTTTCCATCCGCATTCTGGTCGAGGATGTTATCTGCGATTTCCTGCACCTCGTCGCCGGGCATCACCTCTTCGAGAATGGGGTTTGCTACCAACTCCTGCTCGATCAATTCGCTTAGTTCGAGCGAGGTCATCTGCAGCATTTCGATTCGCTGTCGCAGCTGCGGCGTGAGAACCATTCTTTGCTGAAGTTGAGTTGTGAGTCTTAAGGACGACATAGGCGAAATTCACTTCGGGGCGCGCAAGCACTCGTTCCCATTGGAACTATAATTGCTGTGCACCTAAAATTATACGAATTTCCGAAGTAAAAAGGAAAAGTAATTTTCTTATAACTTGAATCGTTCGCCGAGATAGAAGCGGCGAACGTCTTCGTCGCTTACCAACTCGTGAGGGGTGCCGGTTCGCAGGATTTTTCCCTCATTCATAATGTAGGCACGGTCGGTGATTCCAAGTGTTTCGCGGACGTTGTGGTCGGTGATTAGAATGCCGATACTTTGATTTTTGAGATATAAAATTATTTGACGAATGTCGTCGATGGCGAGCGGGTCGATACCGGCAAACGGCTCGTCAAGCAAAATATACTGCGGCTCGGTCGCCAGACAGCGAGCTATCTCGACCCGGCGTCGTTCTCCGCCGGAAAGAGCATCGCCGCGGACTTTTCGAACATGTGCAACGCCGAACTCTTCGAGTAATGCTTCCATTCGGTCGAATCGCTCTCCACGGCTGAGCTTCATCGTTTCGAGCACTGCAAGAATATTTTGCTCGGCCGTCAGTTTTCGAAATATCGACGGCTCTTGCGGCAGGTAGCCAAGACCGAGGCGTGCACGCAGATACATCGGCAATTTTGTCACGTCGCGATCGTTTATCGCGATCGTACCAGTTTCCGCGCGCTCCAGGCCGACGATCATGTAAAACGTCGTCGTCTTGCCTGCACCGTTAGCACCAAGAAGGCCGACCACTTCGCCAAGACTCACGCCGATGCTGACATCGTCCACGACGCGCCTGCGGCCGTAGGTTTTCTGCAGGTGAACGGCCGATATCGATTTTGAATTTGCTCGAAATCCAGTTTCGCTGCCGGGCCGATTGTCTTTGGTAGAGTCCACGAGGGTGAATCTTAATTGTTTCGGATCTTGTACACGGATCGGGTGCGGCCCGAAGGGTTTTGTTTGGATTTGCCTTCGCCCATAACGCGATTGTCTTTGAGATAAACCGTCAACACGCCGCCTTGCGATGACCCGTTTTCCGCGTCTTCGACTCGTGCAGGATTTCCGCGGAGTACGATGCTTTCGCTGGCGGTAATGTATTGCGCGTAGTCGCCTGAGGCTTTTCTTTTCGGCTGCGTGATGACGACGTTATTTTCGACATCGGTTCGGGAAAGCTCGCCTTTATCGTCGAGATAAACGTTCGCAATGCCGGCGACGATGCGGTCGGTTCCCTGTCTGATGTCAACGTCGGATTCGTATCGGATCGTCCGCGAATCGCGATTGTAATTCATCCGCTGCGCAGTGGCATAAACCGGAACCGCCGAGTCACGCCCGTTCTCACGACGGGTGGCGTTGTAAAGCAAGCTTCGGACTCGGCCCTCGGCCAAAAATCGGCCTTGCGGCTGCTCGATCGAAAAGCGGTCGCCAAGGACGTAGTTGTTTTCCTGCCAGCCTCTTGCGTTGCCAAAATATTGCGCATTTTCGGCCACATGATCGAACACGGCGCGTTCAGCCGTAATAAAAACAGGTTTGTCGCCGTCGGCAAACGGTGTCGCACCGCCTGTTTGTTTTTGGTTGTAATATGTCGTGCTGACCCCTCCCCGAAAATCGCTCTTTTTGCCTCGGGTATCCCAATCAATCTCGTTTGCTTTCGAACGTGCGCGCAAATCCCAGACGGTCGGCTCACCACCTCGAAGTCGAACGAATTGATCGTTATTCGTAAACGAGATCTGGTCGGCGATGGCGTTACGGTCGAGTTCGACAAATTTGGCCGAGCCCAAGGCGTCCATTCGCTCGACATCCTTCGTTTGCTGATTGAAAACAACATTCATCTTATCCGAAGTCAGCGCCTGAACGCCCCGATCCGCCGAAGCTACGGTGGGACTTCGAACGGCTTTCGCTTTTGTTGCCGCCGTGCAAAGCCGAGCGTTATTTCCGGTTGGGAAAAACTCACAATCGAAACGCGGTGCAGTGACGTTTGTCTTGTAATATTCCGCACCAGCCTGTAACGGCTCGACGAATAGTTCAGCGTCGCCGATGGCCTCGGCCCGCCGGATATCTCGTCCCTCGGCATTGAAAAAGGTTTTGACCGTATCGGCCGTGACGCGTTTGTTCGCCGCGTCGGCCGACCCAGCCG
>JBHENZ010000040.1:0-7648 GCA_046261815.1 Pyrinomonadaceae bacterium
GCCATTGCCCGGGCCGTTTTGATGAATGCGTCGGTGCTGATCCTGGACGAAGCGACCTCGGCCCTCGATGCCGAATCCGAACGTCTCGTTCAAAAAGCTTTGGCAAATCTGCTTCGCGACAAAACCTCGATAGTTATCGCCCACCGGCTATCGACAGTGCGGCGTGCCGATAAAATCGTCGTGATGGAGCGCGGGCGTGTGGTCGAGACGGGAACGCATTACGAACTGCTTGACCGCGACGGACGATACAAACGTCTCTACGAGCTGCAATTTGCCGACGAAGAATTGCTGGAGACGGCCTGAAAATATGAAATCGATGACAGGATTCGGCCGCGGCGCAACGACCGGCGACAATTTTTCGGTTTCAATCGATTTGAAGACGGTAAACAACCGTTTTCTCGATATCAATATGCGTCTGCCGAGCGAGCTGCAGGAGCTCGAGGCGGAAACAAAAAGGGCGATTTCCCTTCGGCTGTCGCGTGGCCGGGTCGATGTCAATTTGCAATACGAGCAGTCTGGTGAAATCGCTTATGAGGTGAACCGGCCGATGATAACGGGGTTTCTCGCCGCTATGCAGGAAATGCAAGGCGAGTTTTCACTCGGCGGTGAAGCGGACGTTAACGTCATAGCGCGGCTGCCGAACGTCCTCGTTCCAAAAAAGCACGATTTTACCGAGGCTTTTACGCATGGCGTCGCTTCGGCGCTAGCCGCCGCCCTCGACGATCTCGAACAGATGCGAAAGGCCGAGGGCGAGATGCTGCGGAACGAGATCTCCTCACGGCTCGACTCGATCGAGCGGCTTCTCTTACCTGTCGAGGCCGATGCCGGCAGCGTCGCCGAAGAATATCGCCAACGCCTCACAAAGCGAATCGGCGACATGCTGTCTAAAAGTGAGTCACAGGTCGAGATCGATCAGGGTCGGCTTGCTCAGGAAATCGCATATCTTGCCGACCGGGCCGACATCTCGGAAGAGATCGCCCGGCTTCGAACCCACATCGAGCATTTTCGCAACATAATGTCCGAGGAAAGCGAGGTCGGCAAACGCCTCGATTTCCTTACCCAGGAGCTCAACCGCGAAGCCAATACAATTACTTCGAAATCAGGGAACGTCGCGATCAAAGAAAGTGCATTGGCGATAAAAAGCGATATCGAAAAAATCCGCGAACAGATTCAGAATGTGGAGTAAAACGCTGGTCCACCTGGGCAAATGAAAGGCAATCTTATCATTATCAGTTCGCCGTCCGGAGGCGGAAAGGGCACGCTGATTCGGGAAATCCTACGCTCCGTGCCCGACATTGGATATTCCATTTCGCTCACGACCCGGCCGCCGCGACCCGGAGAAAAAGACGGCGAGGAGTACCATTTTGTATCGCGTGCTGAATTCGAGAAATTCGCCGCCGAAAATGGGTTTCTCGAACACGCCGAGGTTCATGGCAATTTGTACGGCACCTCGAAACGGCAAACCGACGCTATCCTTGCCAGCGGTCGCGATGTGATTCTGGAAATTGATGTTCAGGGAGCCAACCTCGTCCTCGCGAAAATGCCCGATGCGGTCAGCATTTTTATTTTGCCGCCGTCGTTCGAAGCTCTTCGCGACAGATTAACTGGACGCGCCACGGAAGATCCGATGAATCTTTCAACGCGGCTGCGCAATGCGTTCGTCGAGGTCACGGCGTTCAGTCAATTTCGGTATTTTGTCGTCAATGACGAAATCGGGTCGGCCTCGCAAAAACTCGAAATGATAATCCTGGCCGAAAGGCAGCGTACGAATAGACAAGCGGTCGTCATTCAGAGTATTCTAGATAGTTTCGACCGGGCGAAAAAAATTGAGAATACCGGAGACTGATTAGCAACTAGTATGGCCCAACCGACTTCCGATAACGTCGATGAGATGGAAGAATCCACCGACGAATTATACGACACCCCTGAACTGGACTCGAAATACAGGCTAATTCTGCTCGCCGCGCAACGCAGCAAACAGCTTCAGCGCGGCGCTCTTTCGCGGACTGAGATCGACACGCGCAAACACAAGTCAACCCGCGTTGCGATGAAAGAAATTGAAAATAAGAAGATCCGCTATCGACTTACCGATGCGGATGGAAAACCGCTTGCCTCGCCGGCAAAAAAATAAATAATTCGAAGCATTAATAAAAAGGGTTCGTCGTAGAACGCGCTCTTACCCGACCACGTTCCCTCATGTCGACTGACTTCTCGGAGCGCGTGTGAAATCGAGTGATATTGGACAAAAGCTGTAACCGTCTACAAATCAATAAATTACTTCTTTGTCCCACCGCGTCGTCCCACCGCGTCGAATTTCACGGCCGTCGAATTGTGAAAAATCCACTCAACAAAAAAGCTGCCCTTTCGGGCAGCCTCTTTTAAGTGAGCTTTGCTATCGGTTTGCCTTCTTTCCGGCATCGCTGATCGCTTCGCCGACCGAGTCCACGGTCTCGGACACTCCGCGTTTGAATTTACCCCACGATTGCTGCGTTTCGCCCTCGGCGTGTTGCACTTCGCCTTCCGCTTCGAGACGCTCGTTGCCGGTCACTTCCCCGACCTTGTCTTTAACCGTTCCCTTTACCTGCTCGAATTTACCGTCGGCTTCGTCCTTATTAAATATCGCCATATTACCTCCGTGCTCCTTACTTGTACTAAAATCGTACGTTCTCTTCGTCGCAGGTAATAATTGCAAGTCGCATTCCAAAACGGCGTTCGGCCTAGCCGGCCGGATGTTTTACAATAGCTATTTTCAGCTATTTTCCGAAATAATAACCCATCATGATCATACCTGTTGAATGGACCGACGATGGCGTTCGAATGCTAGATCAACGCCGATTACCGAACGAGGAAAAATGGCTTCTACTCATGTCTTATACGGACGTCGCAGCGGCGATCCGCGACATGGTTGTTCGCGGCGCGCCGGCCATCGGCGTTTCGGCTGCCTACGGCGTTGCACTAGGAGCAAACCAGTTCGTCGGCACGAATGTCGACGACCTTGGGGACGAGCTGGACTTTATCTGCGAAGTTATCGGCAAAACGCGCCCGACCGCGGTCAATTTATTCTGGGCTATCGACCGGATGAAGCGGACGTTTCGCAAAGCTAAACACGACAGCAAATCGGTCAGCGAGATCAAACAAATTCTTGTCGACGACGCGAAAAACATCCACGACGAAGACATCGAATCGCAACGCCTGATCGCCGAGTTCGGCGGCGAGCTGATCGACGACAATTCAACCGTCCTTACGCATTGCAACGCCGGAGCTCTCGCAACAGGCGGCGTTTGGGGCACGGCCCTCGGCGTCATCCGCGGCGCGGTCAACCAAGGCAAAAAGATCTCAGTTATTGCTGACGAAACCCGACCCTACCTTCAAGGCGCGCGGCTCACCGCGTGGGAGCTTCTAAAAGACGAAATTCCCGTTACGCTGATCACCGACAATATGAGTGGTCATGTTATGAAAAAAGGCCGCGTGCAGGCTGTCGTCGTCGGCTCAGACCGCATCGCGGCTAACGGCGATGTTGCCAACAAAATCGGCACCTACATGGTTGCCGTTCTAGCCAAGCAGCACGGCATTCCCTTTTACGTAGCCGCTCCGCGGTCGACGGTCGATCTAAACTGCCCGACCGGCGACCAGATTCCCATCGAAGAACGCGACGCACGCGAGATCACTCACCTCCGTGATATTCAACTCGCACCCGACGGCATCGACGTCAGCAACTACGCCTTCGATGTCACGCCGAATGAATTAGTAACGGCAATAATCACTGAAAAAGGGGTCGCCCGCGCGCCGTATACTGAAAGCCTTAAAAAACAATTCGATAGCTAGATCGTTACCACCTGCGGTAGCGGGTGGGGCTCTGTCCCGTGATAAACTGAGTGCTAGACAGCGAAAAACTGACAGAAATTATGATCGAACGCGAACGAATCGAGGTGGACGTTGTGTTTGTCGGCGCGGGGCCGGCAAATCTTGCGGCGGCGCTTCATCTGAAAAACAAGATAAGAGAACACGACGCGCTCATCGATAAAGGCCAAGTACGAGGTAATAAGATTGGCGACCTCGAATTTGCCATCATCGAAAAAGGCTCGTTCGTCGGGGCACATATTCTTTCGGGTGCGGTGATGGACGCCGTCGCGATCCGCGAGCTGATGCCCGATTTTCTTGAGCAGGGCTGCCCAGTCGATACGGTCGTCACTGAAGACGAATTCTGGTACCTCACCGACAAAAGCTCAATCAACGCCCCGCTCGTGCCGCCGCCATTGAAGAATAAAGGCAAGTACATCATCTCGCTTTCGCAAGTGTGCGAATGGCTGGCCGAAAAATGCGAGGCGGCCGGTATAAACATTTTTCCCGAATTTCCGGCGGCCGAAGTTCTATACGACGAGCACGAACGCGTGATTGGCGTGCGTACCGGCGACAAAGGCGTCGGCAAGGACAGTAAGCCCAAGTCGAATTTCGAACCCGGCATCGATCTGCTTGCAAAAATCACTGTTCTCGGCGAGGGCCCGCGCGGCTCGCTCGCGAAACAAGCGATGGCGCGACTGAATCTGATGGACGGCAAAGAGCCGCAGGTTTTCTCGCTCGGCGTCAAGGAGTTGTGGGAAGTACCGGCCGAAAACTTTGTCGAGGGTAAGGTCGTCCACACGCTCGGCTTCCCTTCTGACGCCGATACATATGGCGGCGGCTGGATCTATGGGATGAAGAATAACGTCGTCAGCATCGGCTATGTCACCGGCCTCGATTACAAAGACCCGCTTATCGATCCACACGCCGAGTTTCAAAAATTTAAAACGCATCCGAAAGTCGCCGCCGTGCTCAAGCGCGGCAAGATGATCAAGTACGGTGCAAAAACAATCAACGCCGGCGGTTATTGGACGATGCCGAAACTATATTCCGACGGCTTGCTTCTCGTCGGCGACACGGCCTCGTTCCTAAACGGCCAGCGAATCAAGGGCATCCATACCGCGATGAAGTCCGGCATGCTCGCGGCCGAGACAATCGTCTACGCGTTTGAGCATCACGATTTCACCGAAAAAAGCCTCAAGCTTTTTGCGGACAAGGTAGGCGGAAGCTGGATTTACGACGAGCTGCACCCTGTTCGCAATTTTCACGCCTCGTTTCAACGCGGCCGCTGGTCGGCCTTGATCAACGGAGGTTTGCAATTCCTTACCGGCGGCCTTGCGTGGGGATTTATGCCTCACGAGCATCACATTCCCGGCCACGAGCGGATGAAAATGCTTGACGGCAAGACGTACGGGTTTACGCGTGATTCCGGCGTGAATATCTATCCCACCTCAGCATCTGATGATTCACAAAAAATTACGCCTGAGGGCGTAACTCTAACAAACGGTCTCGGGCAAAACGATCACCTCGCGGCGGATCGATACAAAAATCTAAAATTCGACAAACAGCTGACCTTCGACAAGATCACAGACGTCTATCACGGTGCCGTAGCCCACGATGAAGATCAGCCATCGCATCTGCACATCCTCGACACCGAACTGTGCGCGACCAGATGCGCCGAAGAATACGGCAATCCCTGTCAGCGTTTCTGTCCTGCGGCCGTTTATGAGATGGAATTCGACGCGACTAAAAATCGCAAGGAGTTGAAAGTCAATTTCTCGAACTGCGTTCACTGCAAAACCTGCGATATAGCCGACCCATACCAGATTATCAACTGGGTAACGCCCGAAGGGGGCGGCGGACCGAATTACAAGGGAATGTAAAATCGATTTAATTGCTCGAGGCCGCCGCTAACTCAAAGAATTTAGTATCCTTACTGTTTAACCTATGGAGGCTTTCAAATCCCACGCCACGGATATTATGCGTGCATCGGCAACAAGAAGTCGTGGGACCAGCGAACCGGAAACGTCCGACGTATTCCGAGATAATTTTTATCTTTCGCGAAATCTGCCCGACCGCCTGGCGATTCTCGACGAGATTTCGCTAAATTTCGCCTGGTCGTGGCTCGACGGCGGCACTGACATTTTTCGCGATCTCGATTCGCGGCTTTGGGAGAAGTGCGAGCAGAATCCGCGCCTTCTTCTTGAAAGAATCGGCGATCTCCCTCTTTGGCAGCGAGTATCTGACGGCGAATACCTCGCGCGACTCGGGCGATTTGAGAAGGCATTCTTCGAATACACGGCAGCGACTCCAGTTGAATCGGGACGCGTCACCGAAGAAAATCCGGCCGCTTATTTTTGTGCCGAGTTCGGCGTCCATAATTCGCTTCCGATCTACTCCGGCGGGCTAGGAATCCTCGCGGGCGACCACCTGAAATCCGCCAGCGATCTTAACGTTCCGCTCGTCGCCGTCGGCCTCTTGTATCGGTATGGATATTTCCGCCAGCTAATCCGTCACGACGGTTGGCAGGAGGAAAGATACGACGATCTTTTTCATAGCGAACTCGCCCTGCAGCCCGTTATCGATCAGGACGGCAATCCGATGACCGTTTCCGTCCACATTCGGGGACGCGAGGTTAAAGCACGTGCCTGGCTTGCAAAAGTCGGCCGCGTTTCGCTTTATTTGCTCGATTCTCATCTTGCGGAAAACAAGGAGATCGACCGGCTGATTACGGGACATCTTTACGGCGGCAGCACCGAAACGCGGATTGTCCAGGAAAAGCTGCTTGGCATCGGCGGCGTTCGGCTGCTAAAAAAATTGAAAATCGAGCCTTCCGTTTTTCACCTGAACGAAGGACATTCGGCATTCTTGACCCTCGAACTCGCCAAACAATTTCTAGAAGCGAAAACCGAAGCGACATTCTCGAATGCTCGCGAAACCGTTCAATCGCGCTGCGTTTTTACAACGCATACGCCGGTCGAAGCGGGGAACGATACTTTCGATCCCACGACTCTTCTCGCTTGCTTCGACCCGGCGTATTTCAAATCTTTGAAAATCTCGACAGATGAATTTCTTGCACTCGGCCGCACCGTTCCCGAGAATTCAAACGAGTATTTTGGTATGACGCCGTTCGCTATTCGAATGTCTGGCATCGCAAACGGCGTAGCTGAAAAACATGGGTCCGTTTCGCGTTCCCTCTGGCAGAAAATGTTCCGTGACGCCAAATCGGCCGACGATGTGCCGATAACCCACGTCACAAACGCTGTTCATCCGTCGTCGTGGATCGCCCCGCCTTTTCGCGAGCTGTTCAAAAATCGGCTTGGAGAAAACTGGCAACTGATGCTGCGCGACCGCGCAGCGTGGGCATCGGCGATCGAAAAAATACCAGACCGAGACGTTTGGGACGCGCACAGCGTTCTCAAAAGTCTACTTATCGCCTACGCTCGGTGGCGACTGCTCGTCAAAGATGCCGGCGAAAAAGAAACGATAAACGAGCACGTAGACACGCGAAAAATCTTCGATCCGCACATTCTAACCATCGGCTTTGCCCGTCGCGTGGCTGCGTATAAACGCTGGAACTTGATCTTGAGCGATCTCAACCGGCTGCTCAAGCTTGTCGACCACCCCGAGCGTCCGGTCCAGTTCATCTTCGCCGGCAAGGCCCATCCCCAGGACAAAACGGCGAAAGAAATTTTGCAGCAGCTGATGAGCATAGATCATAACTCGCAATGGCAGAACCGTGCCGTTTTTATCGAAGATTACGATCAGGAAGTCGCGCGATATCTGGTCCACGGCGTCGACGTATGGA
>JBHENZ010000041.1:0-3918 GCA_046261815.1 Pyrinomonadaceae bacterium
GTCTTGAAAGGGAGAACGGCTATCGATCTGATCCGAACGGTCGAGGCCCGAGACGGATTGTTTCCGGAAGACAGTACGATGACCGCCGCAAGAATTGCCGACAGTAGGATCGACGCGACAGCGAAGTAAACACGAGGCGACTCGAGAAAGCGTTTGTTGATAACGTTCGCATTCGCGGCTCGCTCTTCCTCAATTTCGATCAGTGTCCGTGTGTGCGTGTGTTTTTCGACGATGAAACCGTCATCTTTGTTCTCGATGCGACGAACTTCGCCCGTGAAACGATAACCGCGACGCGGCACGGTTTGAATCAGGTCTTTGCTCTCGCCAAAGTCCTTAAAAGTTTTTCGCAGAATATAGATGTGGCGCGAGAGATTACTTTCCTCGACAAACGAATCCCGCCATATTTTATCCAACAACTCCGTCTTCGGGACGACCTCGCCCGCGGTCTCGGTCAGCACGGCCAGCAGCTCAATTTCCTTTGGCGCTAAGTTAACCGGCTCGCCTTTGTACCAAAGAACAAGCTTTTTCGCATCGAGCCGAAATTTTCCGAATTCCCTTAAATCGTTGTTTCCGTGATCCATAGCTTTCTCCAAGAGATAAAACAGGAGAAAAATCGGAGAAAAAGTTCAGGACTTCCCGCGTGCTTGTCTGCTTAAATGCCAACTCACCAACGAACCTCTCGTTTTTGTGGCCGGCGGCGGAACCGGTTGGTCAGGCCAAAATGGAATTGTTTCCGTTGGGGCGATTCTAATACACATGACGGCATTCACAAAGAAAATTTTGATCGAGACGGTATGCCACGAAGTTTTTATCGTTCGAGCCAGCGGCAAAAACAAGTTGCGCGGATATTGCGAAGGCTGCAGGGCAGAAGTCGAATTGCTAACTTTAGACGAAGCGGTTTCTACCTCCGGTATGTCAACCTTGGAAATAATCGCCCGGATGCAAACTCGCGAAATCCATTCGTGTGAAACGGCGAGGGGACACCTGCTCATCTGTTTGAAATCGCTAACGCCCACTTTACATTTTGGCTCGACGAAACAGGAGAAATAAAATGAAAATCGCAACCTTGTCGCTAAGCCTCTTGGCTTGTCTTTTTGCTTTTTCGACTTATACTTTTGCCGACAATTTCACGGTCAACCAATCCGGCGATGCAGGCGATCTGACATGCGACGCGACCTGCACCTTGCGCGATGCGGTTGACGACGCGAACAATCTCGCCTCCGACGATGCGATTACCTTCGCCGCCGGTATAACGAACATCGTTTTAACCAATGAGATTGTCATATCCAACAATGGAGCGTTGACCATCAACGGCCCGGGCGCGAATGTTTTGACGATTGACGGCGGTCCGGGAACAAACCGTATCTTTGATACTAGCTTCGCCACGGTAACCATCATTGGCCTTACCTTGACGGGCGGTAACGGGACGGGCGCGGTTTTTAGCGGCACTCAAGGAGGAGCGATCCTCGTTCAGGGAGGCACGTTTGTTATGAACGGCGTTCATGTTACCGGTAACGCCACGGCGTCGAACGGCGGCGGCGGCGGTGTATATTTCAGTGCCGGAACAAATCATGAAATTCTCAACTCGACCTTTTCCGCTAACACAGCTTTTAGCTGCGGCGGCTTCTACAACCTCAGTGGTACTCTCACCGTCACCAATACGACCGTTTCCGGAAACTCGGCAACCGGAGGATTTGGTGTCGGCGGCGGCCTTTGCAATAGCGATGGTAATGGCAGTACCACGTTGCGGAGCGTGACGGTTACCGGCAACTCGGCATCCTTCAACGGCGGTGGAATTCATTTCTCTGGCGGCACGCTCCATCTGGGAAACACCATCGTCGCCCGCAACACAGGAGGAGGAAATCCCGATATTAATTTCGGGGCCGGCACTATAACGTCGGCGGGCTATAATCTGATCGGCAACAACTCAAACGTCGCGACAGCGTTTCCCGCCGGAAATCCGAACGCCAACCAGGATATCGTCGGCGAGGCGGGCAACCCGACGTTTCCGCCAGTCGATCCGCTGCTATTTCCGCTTGGCAATTACGGCGGACCGACGCCGACACACGCGGTTTCAGCGGGCTCGCCGGCGGTTGATAAAGGCAAGAGCTTTGGCCTGATGACCGATCAGCGCAATTTGCTTAGACCGGTCGACCTTGCCGGGTTTTCTAACAACCCTACCGGGGATGCCGCGGACATCGGCGCATTTGAAGCCCAGTTAGCACCGACGGCCGCCGGAGTATCGATCACGGGCCGAGTCGCAACGGCGAGCGGTCAGGGAATCTCGAAAGCGCGTGTGACGTTGACCGACAGGGAAGGAAATGCTCGCAGCGCTTTGACGAATCCTTTCGGCTATTTCGTTTTCGAGGACGTCGAGGCGGGCGAGACTCTAGTTCTTTCTGTGCGAAGCAAGCGATACAGATTTGCTGAGCCGGAGCGCGTGATAAACCTTTTCGACGCCGTGGACGACGCCGATTTCACGGCCTTGCCCTAATCGGTCTAAAAATTTCTCGCGGAAAAGCCGCAAAGCAGGGCCTCGCCTCCGGCTACTGCTTCCGCTTTCGCCTCACCTGCGCGACCGATATGGTTTCGTTGAGTTTTAGTTCGAGCTTGTTGTCGCGGAGTTCGGGGCTGATGAACCGTACTGTGGTGTCCAGGCTGATTCCGAAATGGCGGCAGAATGGGGCGGCGTTGACGTAGTGGTGGGAGCCTCGCGCTTCTAAAACGGGAAACGCCGCCGAAAAATTGAGGCTGTGCACGGGCTCGATTGCGATCACATCGCGGACCCGGCTGAAATATAGATAAAGGGCAAGCGGCTTGCCGATTTGGCGAAAGGTGTTTCTATTAAAGCTGAGTCGGTTCGTTTTCGTCAGCGTTACTCGCATCCGACTTTGGGCGGGTTTATTCGGCCCGCCGACAAATTTTTCAAGGTCTCTTTCCATAATATTCGTTACGCGTTTCGAAATGCGTGTATCATTGATAGCACACAATTGCATCCGTGTAAAGAGAAAATTTAGCCACTCGAATGCGCAAGGCGCGATTTCTTTGGTGTAGTGATCGTCCCGACCGTGTTCTCCGTTCGGTGCGTGCCGAAAAATTGCGTTGGGCGCGGGCGCAAAAATGTCCCCAAAATCAAAGATATTTCGACAGTGGTGATCGTAGTGGGGACGTTACAGCTTTAGATCTTTTTTTAGACTTTTAACGCTTGCGGGTTTGCTGAAAATCGAATCGTCCACGGGGCGGTCGAATTCCATTGTCTCGAAGTTTATTCGCGACGATTGGCGACCATCGGTGAAGCGGTCGATGATGAACGGGGCCTTGACGCCGGCGACTTCAATGAACTGGGCATAGCGGTCTTCTTCTACTATTTCGACATTGTCGGCGTTAAGTCGTTTATAAACGGCTTTGACCGGCGTGCCGTCGTCGGCGAAAAAAAACTCGACCGAGAAACCGTCGGCGTAGCTTAATTTGATTACGTCGTTGCGTTTGCCAAGAGTGGCCGCTTTTCTCCCGACGTATGTTATCGAGCCCTGCCCCCGCCAATGTCCGCGAAGCAGATGATCGAGACTGGTGCGGACGCCGCGTTTGAAATTGTCAACCTGCTTTTCGTCCTGCAGCTTGATCAATTCCTGGTCGCCGTCGAAGAGCCAGCCCGAGTTTCCAACGTTCGTCTGCACGGAACGCGAGCCGCCGCCTTTGAATTCGGTTCGCTCCTTGTCGGGGAAAACGATAACGTCGTGAAACCGCTGAAACGAAACGACGATGTTGTCCTTAATTACGCTGAATCGCCCCGTCCCGATCTGCGTTTTGATTTGCAAATACTTTTCGCCGCCAAGGTTTTGAATGGCTTTTTGGAGAATTGTCTCGGCCTGCGATTTCGTCTCCGTCGACTGAGCAGATACTTTGATAACGGCGAAA
>JBHENZ010000042.1:0-9163 GCA_046261815.1 Pyrinomonadaceae bacterium
GGGTGGGAATTTTGGGGACGTCTTTTCAACATGAAACAGGGAGCGGCTCAGTTCTGCCGAAAAGCTGTGTTTGAGAAGGTCGGTGGTTACGACGAGCGAATATACCTTGGCGAAGACATCGAATTTTACTGGCATTTGACCCGATATGCGATGGAAAATCGGGGTCGTCTAGCATTCATCCAAGAGCTAAAAGTGCGGACATCCACACGCCGCTTCGACAAAATGAGCATATGGAAAACGCTTGTATTGACGAATCCCATGTACATTTTGCTGTACTCCAGAAAAGCTTCGGCGTGGAAAGATTGGTATGAAAACGCCGTACGTTAGCCCGCCGTTTTCTTAAAAGGAAGCGGTGGCGGTTCGTCGCCTTCTTTCGGTGGTTCTTTTTTCAGCATCCGGTAAATGTTCGTGATCTGGGCGATCCATTTTTTTGACTCGGCGTGGTCAGGATCGAACTTCAGGGTGCGGCGATAATCGCCGAGCGCCGAAGCATACTGGCGGGCCTCGGTTAACGCGAAGCCGCGTTCGAAAAAAGCCTGCGCCAAATCCGATCTCGCACCGGCGTCATCTGGTTTTTCTTTCGCGGCACGCTCGGCATGCTTGATGCTCGCATCAAATTTGGCCGTGTCGATCGGGTCGCCGCTCGCCGACCATTTGCGTGACGCGTTCGCATTCCCAATCGGCGTGGACTGATTCTCGATCGTGTGGGCTATTGTGTTTTGAAAGCGCTCCGAGCGGATCGGACGGTCCGTATTTGCTTGCGACTCAGCGGATGGTTGCGGACTGCGGTTGCAGGCAACGACGACCAACAGAGACAACAGAAAAAAAAGTCGGATCATTGTTATTCCTTCAGTGGGCTCGGTTCGGCATCAGCCGTAATGCTTCGGATTAGCTACCGGGCACACTTTCCTACCGGTCGTGTTTCTGCCCGCGCATTCCAAAATGGAAATACCTATTTCCGATCACCGCTAATCGATATACGGCCTTGTCTGGACGATGTAAATGCGGCCGTTCATTATTCCCCACTCTATGTCCTGTTCTTTTTCTCCGCCAAAGACGCGGTGAATCCTAGAGGCGGCGCGGGCGAGTGCGCGTGCCTGCAAATCGCTAAGGACGCGTTTTTGCGCGTCTGCACATTTGTCGGCCGTCTCGCGAAGATCGCCATTTTCATCGAATTCCAGAGAGTTTTCCTGCTGCGAAAGCGTCATCACGACGACGGCGTTCGACTTTGGATCGAAAAGAATCTGCTCCGGAATTCCGGCGTTGCCGACGACGCGCGAGTTGTGCCCGCAGACGGCGCTAATGTACACGGCGTCACGGTTCGCCACCTCGAACGGATCCTTCGTTATCATCACGCCGCCCTTTTGCATATCGACGCCGAGCTGCACAAGTGCGGACATATAAACATCCTTTTGGCTGACGTAATTGCGCACGCGGGCCTCGTAGGCCTCGAACTTCCATAGCGACGCCCAAACCTTTTTGACCGCCTCGATCAGCTTATCGGCCTGGCGGACATTAGCAACGCTGGAATACAAACCGGCACCGCTGAAATTCGGCAAGTCTTCGGAATTTGACGAGCTGCGGACAAAGACGGGACGGCCGCCAAGCTGCGTTCGCCAGCGGCCGATTATCAATCTGCGAAGGCCGGGATCAAACTTTCCGTCTTGAATCTGCGCGCGAAATTCGTCGAGCTTTTTGCGGCGGATGCTCGGGTTGTGAACGAATTCGAGATCGTTTGTAAATTCGTCAATCTTCGTGTCGAGCGCGTTTTCCTTCATAAAACGGGCGTACCAATGAAAGGGAATCGAGAAGCCGTCGGGAATCGCGATTCCCGGAATTCGGGCCGCGATCATCTCACCCTGGTTGGCCGCCTTTGCTCCATAAGCGATGCTGTCCCTGCTTCGCATTTGCCGCAGGCCGGCAAGTCTTTTAGCGGACAAATTAACTGGAGGAATTTGCTGATCGGGCGATGGAAAATCGGCCTTGATTTGGTCGATTGACGCGCGGGTCAATTTGTAGTCGGTCAGCGTCGCGTCGAGCTTGTAGACGAACGTGTTGAATTCTTTGAAGAGCTTGTCGGCGTCTTTGATATAGACGTTCGGGACATTCCAGCCCTTGGCGAGAATATTAATGTGCGAAAGCGGCGATGAGGGTTTCGCGACAATTATTCCGCGAACTGGCGGCAGGCTGGGCGGCAATTCGCGAAGCACGACGATTTCGTTGTCACCAATCTCAACCGTGTCATCGAGCTTGTCGATGACATGAATTCGGCCGACGGCAGAACCGGTATTCAGGGCGAGGTATTCCTGATTTTTGCTAAGATCGCTTTGCAAAACCCGGTCGATGTTGAGCGAGGCCGAGGCGTCTTCCTGACTCAAAGAATTCGGCTTGAACGCGACCTCGGTGAAAAAGCTTTTGTTGATCGTTTCATTTGCGAGCCGGATGAGTTCGGCGGGTGCAACATCGCCCTGCCACAATTCCCAAGTGAATTTTTCCACCGGTTTCTGCCATGCGATCGTGCCGACGACAAACCGGCGATCTGCGTCGATATAGATGGCTTTGAAGACGTCCGCCCCGCGCGGAACAAGATAGCTTGCCAGCAGGAAATCCTTGTGAAACCTGAAACGCTGGGAATTTACAAAATAGATTTTGTTCTTCGCTCGCCGGTCAATAACGAACATCGCGTGCGGTAGGGCATAAGGCGTGTTTGGGTGAAACACGCGGGCGATCGAATCGAAATCTTCACGGTTGGCAATTTTGTCCAGCGAAGAATTTTTTGATTCGACGCCTGCGGCACTTGCCGCGACCGCTTTCATGGCTGACGGTTTACGGGATAGCTGTGCGGAAACGGGCAGAATACCAACCCACGATCCGATCAGAAAAACCGCAGCGATAAAACTCGTTATGGAATTAGATAGAGCTGTACACATCTTTTTCAGAGCCTGTGTAACAGGCGATAATTTCGAAAGCTACACATGAAGCCGAAAGCGGAACGTGTAGAAGTGTTCAATAATCGTGCGAGCATGTTAAACATGCGTTTCCGTATCGCCCTGGGTTTATGTGATGCGTGTTTCACACGCTCCAACCGGTCTTGCATCGGTTCTACTGGTTACGCTTCGCTTCACCTGTAGTTAAAGATATTTGCCTGCTTCACAGGCTCAGGAGATGTTTGGTCCCACTTCTATTCTACTAATAAACTGGCTGCTATAAAACCTTTTCGATATGGTCACAAGCCGGCTTCAAGCCATGTTCGGCTTCGACAAGGATCCGTGTTTCAGATGCCCTAAGGGCATAGTTTGGCTCGGATAAAATTTTATTAAGCTCGCGGGCGGCACGGAGCACTTATTTGCTTTTGAACTAGGGCATGAGCACGTGCGGAACACCGGCCCGCAAAACCTGACGTGACGGAAAGCGAAACAAGCGACGCGACCATTTCCCTCTTACTAACGTGCGCCCCGCCAAGGAACCGGTCCCCTCCCACCACCCGGCCTCGCAAAGCCTTGGCCCCCGTCCTCAGGCAGGAGGGGATTTAAGATTCTCGGTTCTGACCGGCGGCTCGTTCGGCTTCGCGGTTGCGGTTTCTCTCTTTCACCTGGAATCTAATGCTAAGAAAAAAGGAAACCGCGCCGAGAACGACTGAGATGAAAGCACCGTCGCTGTTGCCGCTCCACAAGAAGTAAGCGGCGGCTCCGGCTAGGATCACCGCCACAATTTGAAAAACTCTTTCCATTCTTCGACCTGACCTTGCTGCAATCAGAACAGGTCGGAACGCCGCGCGTCAACCTGCCTTACGGGCGACTTCGCGGAAACTTTCTCCGCAGACGAGGGCGGCGACTCCGCGGAAGAGGCGGCGAAAGGCTCGCGCATTTTTGGGAAAAACCAGACGAAGACGCTTGCGAATGCGGCAAGGACGATGAGGATTATTACGGGCAAAAAGACCGCGAGAATAGCTCCGATGACCCCGATCACCTCTTCGACGATCGAGAGTGTCCAATTCGAGATCGGTTAGGGCGAAAGATTTGCGCGCGATGCGGGTCGTGGCTTTTGTGCCGTGAGATGAAAATGAAAACCGCCGCCTATTAAACCTGCCGGGGATAAAGATGCTCGGGGCCTTTTTTTATTTTTCAACAACTTTTTCCATTTGTTTTATATGTCTCGCCTCGTGCTGGCCGCGCAGGAATAACCACTCCTGCGCCGAAATCGGTCCCAGGTAAGGGTGCGGATATTTGTGCTGCGTCGAATCAAAAATCGCAAAAAGCTCGCGGAGCCGATCGAACCGTTTCTGATTTTCATCGAGCCTTGTTATTGCCGCTTCGACCGATAGATTTTGGACGGGTTTCACGACATCCGGGGCCGCGAGTTTTTGCGTGGCAAGTCCCGCGGCATTCTGAAGAAATCCATCGGAAAATTCAACCGAGCCGTCCGCTGACAATTCCTCGATGCGTGCTTGTTTGAGAAGCATCGCGCAAATTTTTGACATTCCCTCGTCGACAAGCGCGATATGCTCTAGGATCTGCGAGACCGTCCAGCCCCCCTCCCTGTTCAGCGAGTGGTCTTCTGAACTCATCTGAGCAAGGGTTGTTTTCAACTTTTCGCGAATCTGCGAATTCGTCTCAAAAATGTCGTCGATTTTTTCGAGTTTCATAATTATCGAGTGTTCGCCGGGGCTTGCGGTGAAAGAACGAGTCGGTGCCAACGCTGAAAAGTCGTCCGACTTTCCGATTCGATTTTCAGCAGCTTTACGTATGCTGTCTGGAAGTAAAGCAAATCGGGGGACGACCATCTTAGCTGGACGATTGGATTGAATGACACGAGAAGTCGCTCGTCCGGCAGCGAGCCGGGAGCTTGTGCGATTGGCGGCTGAGCGGATGTGTTTTGATTGGCAGATGCGTTTGTATTTTGGTTCGCGGTTGCATTCGCCGTCGTATTCGTTTGAGAATTGGTCTGCGCCGCTTCATCGAGTTTTGTCTGCTGCTCGCGATCGTATGCCTGGGATGAAATCAGCAGCGGATTGCGAAGCGGAATTGCCGCCTGCGTCGGGTTATTTCCGGTTGCGTCGTAGATTCTGATTTGCTTGTCGAAAGCTACGGCGACTTTTGAAGAATCCGGCGACCAGACGGGCTGAACGATCATCAGTGCATCGTCGAGCCGGCGTTCGCGTCCCGTTCGCTCGACGATGCGCGGCCGGCCCGAAGGTTGAAAGATCTCTCCTTTCAGTTCGGCCTGCTGTTCCAGAAATGCCCAGTCGCGGGATGTTGCCGCAAGGGCAGCCAACGCAGAGCTGTCTGGCGCCCACGTGTAATAAAAGTAAATCAGCCCTTCGGTCTGCGTGATCGGTTTGACGCCGGAGCCCTCCGCGGCGCAAAGATAAATTTGCTCGGTGCGAAATGTGAGGATTGCGCTCGGCGGAAGCGGCGTCGATGACCCTGCGGGTTGTTCGATCGACGGCTCACTTACCGGATCTTCCAAATTCGAATCGCGTTGAATCGCCGTGTTGGCATCGGGCAGCTGCACGGTCGCGGTCGGGTCGTATGCGACCGCGCGCAGCATCGCGACAAATGCAACGCTCGACGAATCAGGAGCCCAGCGAATCGTGTCCGGAAAATGCACGGCCATCGAATCGGCCGTCACCTTGCGAAGCAGGCGTCCGTCCGCCGTGTACATGTCCAGTCGAAACTCGGACGATTGATCCCCGAGGCGATGATAAACGGCGAGGACCCTTTTTTTGTCGGGCGAGACAATCGTTTTGTCGAGGGCCTCATGCGCACGGTTCTGATCAAAATCATTTTGAACAGCGGCATTACGTTCTTCGACCGCCGCATCCGCGGCATTCTCCGGTGCAGGAACATCCGCCTCGTAACGGTAGCTAAGCCGAACGGCGGTCACCGCGGCGAGCGATGACAAAGCGCCGCCAGGTGTGCTGGCCGTTTTGGTACCGCAAGCGGCGGCAAGCGTGCTCGCGGCGACGAGAAGTGCTGGAAGGACAAATTTCCGAAACTTTGACATTTGCGATATCGCTGGATTCTTTCAGCGGCGCGGGCCGTTTTAATTGAAGCCGGAATTGCAAGACCAAATTTACAAACGGATGCCGGTCACTTGGAGCACGGCCTAGAGTTCCGTTTTGAAATAGTCCTGGTAAAGTTTTCGCTGCGCGTCGGTCGGGTTTTCGACGCGGACGATGCTGTATTCGCGGCGGCCATCGGTGCCGAGGGTAAAATCGATTTCACGCAGCTTGTCGAAGCGAAAAACCGTGAGGCGAATCTTGTCGCCGGGCTTTCGCTCGCCTATATATGTTTGTAAAAAGTTTTGATTGGCGCGGTAGCCGTCGACCGCGACGATCTGGTCGCCGGAGTTAAGTCCCTGATCGTAAGCCGGTGTTGCGGCGGGAACGGACCGGATGACGAGGCGGCTGGATTCTTCGGCCAGATTTGCCCCGAGGTATGCTCGATTGCGGCTGCCGGTTTCTTTTAACTGAAGGCCGAAAGGCTGCAACATCTCGTCATACGCGATCTCGGCCTCGCCGCGTACGTACTTTGTAAAAAAATCTTCGAGACTGCGACCGGATGCCTGTTCGGATGCCTTTTGATAATCGGCCGGCGTAAAGTTTCGGCCGCGCTTTGCAAAATTGTTGTAAAGCGAACGCATCACGTCGTCGAGCGAACGCGTACCGCCGGAGGTCGAGCGTATCGTGAGATCGAGCATCATATTGACGATCTCGCCTTTGTCGTAGTAGGAAATCTGATTGTTGACCGAATTTTCGTCTTGCCGGTAATACTTGATCCATGCGTCAAGGCTCGCCTCTTCAAGGCTCGTCTCGAAGCGTCCGGGCCGCTCCTGCAGCTGCTTGATCAAGGCCGCCTTCGCGTCTAAGACATCCTTTACCGACGCGAGACCTGCCCGTCGAAGCAGCACGCCTTCGTAATAAGCGGTAGCGCCCTCGGCCACCCACAACAGCTTTGTGTAATTTTCGTTTTCGTAATCGAATGGGCCGAGTACGTCGGGTTTAATTCTCTTTACGTTCCAGAGATGGAAGAACTCGTGCGCGACGAGCCCGAGAAACGCGCGGTAACGCGACTCGGGTTTGAAGCCGAAGCGATCCCACTGCAAGGCGGTCGAATTCAGATGCTCAAGACCGCCACCGCCGCGAAGGTTTGTGATGAAAAGATAATTGTCATATGGCAGATCGCCGAAAATCTTCGAGCTTTCCTCGACGATCTTTGCGATATCGGTCGAGAGTTTTTTCAGATCGTAATTGCCCTCGCCCGACATCACGATGCGGTGCGGCTTGCCCTGGACGGTGAACGTAGTCTCGACAAAATTGCTGACCTCGAACGGTGCATCGTAAAGGGTGTCGAAATTCGTCGCTCGAAATGTGTTTTCCCGATTTGCGACGGGCGGAAGGCCAGTCGCGATTTTCCAATTACCGAAGGGCCGTACTGTGATCGTCGACGCCGCTTGCAGTTGTCCGTTCGGGAACATCAACAACGCGGCGTTGTTCCAGAAGGCGTGGTCGTCATTCAGCTCGTTTGTGCGAACTGTTAATTCGTTTGCGTAGACGCGATAGGTGACCACAATCGATTTGGCTCGCGCCGTATTAACGCGCCAGGTGTTTTTGTTGATTTTCTCCCAACGCAGACCAGTCCCCCTCGCGTTTTTAACGGCAAAATCCTGCACGTGCCGGGCGTATTCGCGAATCAAATAACTGCCTGGCGTCCAAACCGGCATTTTGAGATCAAGGGTCGACGGCATCTGATCCCACGCCACGTCCATTTCGATTTCGAGAAGATGCGTCGCCGGCCTGGTCATTGACACCGTGTACTGAATGTCGGGCGCGGCCGCCTTCTTGCTAACGGGTGCACCCGCCACGGTTTTAGTTCGCGCCTTCGCGGCCGGTGTTTCCTGGTACATAAAAAATAACGAGAGCGCGATGAGGATAAACGCAGCCTTTGCGGCTTTATTGTTCTGCATTTTTTCTTGAGAGAAATAAAAATCGGATTCGGTCTTTGATTAATATCTTACTATAAGTTGCCGCGCTCTTTCGATACATCTCGGGCGAACTCTGAGATGCCCTTCGCGCGCGGTTCTTAAACGCAGCGCGAAGTCCGCAGAGCCACTAAGTTAATAAATATTGTGGAATTAACCGACGGCCCGCTTTGCCTGCAGTCGAATCGGCGGGAAAACGAGACGGAAGGTGGTGCCGTCGCCAGGCTGGCTGGTGACGTCGATCGAGCCGCCGTGTTCCTGGATGATGCCGTATGTGACGGCGAGGCCGAGACCGGTGCCGTTGCCAACGCCTTTAGTGGTGAAAAACGGGTCGAAAACTTTGGTTAAATTCTCGGGCGCGATACCCTCGCCGGTGTCGGTGACCTCGATGATTACCTGACCCGTATCTTCGGTCTGGGTCGAGAGCGTAATTGTGCCGCCGGCGATGATCGCGTCACGGGCGTTGAGGATCAGGTTGGTGAAAACCTGCTGCAGCTTGCCCCCGTTGGCGAAAATTTTGGGCGGGGAAGCGGCGTAATCCTTGACAATCTCGACGCGTGAGCTGCGCAGCTGCGGCTCGAGAAGCTGAAGCGTGTCGTTGAGAAGCTTGTTAATATCGACGCCGGCAAAATCGCTCGCCGAGCCGGTGCGCGAAAAATTGAGAAGATTGCCGACGATGTTCGACGCGCGCTCGGTCTGCCGCTGCATCTTCTTCAAGAGCTCGTGCTTCGGATCGGTTTCGGGCACCATCCCGAGAAGCATCTGTGTGTAGCTCGAAACGCCTGTCAAAGGCGTGTTAACCTCATGAGCGACGCCGGCGGCAAGCAGGCCGATGCTCGAAAGCTTTTCGCTTTGCTGGAGGGTTTCCTCGAGCTTGACACGCGACGATACGTTTTCGAGCACGATGATCGCACCTGTTTGCTGATTCGACACCGAACGAAGCGGTGCTATGGCGACGTTCATAATCAGCGGATGCCCGGTGCGGTCCTGCGTGTGGAGCTTGTAGGCATTGCGAATTTCGGTAAGGTGCCATTTTGAGCGGCCGAGAATGGCGTCGAGATTAAGGGCAAAGCTTTCGTCAAAAATATCTTCGACCAATTTTCCAACCGCTTCGTCGCGGCTGAGAGCCATCAAATGCTCGAAGGTTGAATTGCAGCGAGTGATACGCCCCGATTCATCC
>JBHENZ010000043.1:0-4970 GCA_046261815.1 Pyrinomonadaceae bacterium
GGTGAAGATTTCGAGTTACTTTTCACCGCCGATGAGAAAAATTTTTCAGCTACCCACCTCGCGAATTTTCATCGTATTGGAGAGATCAATGAAAACGTTGGCATCATTGAACTTGTCTGCCACGGCAAATCGGAAATTTTGCGTCCGCGAGGGTATCGTCATTTCTCGAGCCCGTAACTCCACAATGCGGAAGCCCGCACATCAGTGAGCGCGAAACAATCAACGTAGAAACTCCGGCCGCACTAACGTGTGGGCCTCAGCAAAAACCCTTGACAACTATATCCGCTACGGATATAGTGTTCGCGTGAATAACAATCTTACTTCAGCCGTCTTTCATATTCTGCTCGCTCTATCGACCGAGGAGCGGCACGGTTATGGGATTATGAAGCAAGTCGAAGCCGATTCGCTTGGAAAAGTGAAGATGGGTGCGGGCACCCTTTACGGGTCGCTCAAGCGGATGCTCGACGCCGGGTTGGTTGAAGAGGGTGACAAACGCGTCGATCCCGCGATGGACGATGCTCGGCGCATCTATTACAAAATTACAGCCGCCGGCGAACGGGCGCTTGTGGCTGAGCTTGAGCGTTACGAGCATCTCGTCGCGCTAAAAAAGAAGCTGAAACTGTTCCCGAAAACATTGGTGTATGGCAGATGAGGGAAAAACGATATACCGTATTTTCTATAAACGAATGCTCGCCCTCTATCCCCGCGCCTTTCGCGAGCAATTTGGCGAATCTTTAGAGCAAACCTTTAACGATTTATGTAACGAACAGGAAGGCCATGGATCAAGACTTTTTTCGCTGACGGTGTATTTGTCGATCGACACCGGAATCGGAATCGTGAAAGAACACGTTTTGCATTTTTCGAAAAGGAGCGTTATGCGTGAAGTATTGACCGACTCCAAATTAGCGCCGATTGTTGGTGCATTTCTGGCCCTCCCAGGTGTTTTAATGCTCTCGCTGCTCCTTCTTGGCATCGAGCCGCCTCTTGGCCCCCTCCGCCCCATTTTGGAACCGCCCGGCGGGTCGCATCTTCTCGGGTCGCTTTTTGTTCTTGCCCTAATAATTGTTTTGCCTGCGGTTGGTTTTTTCGTCAACGCGGGACGTATGCGAAAGGCTGTTTTCGGCCTTGGAAATATCGCAGCGGCGACGCTCGCCGGTTTACTACTTGTAGTTCCGTTTATTATCCTTCAGGCGGTAAACCGGAAAGACATGCACGAATCGTTTCCGTTTGCTTTGTTTGTCGTGATGTGGCTTTTGGCAACGTTATTTACGGCGATTCTCATACCCATAGCACGAATCCTGTTCTCGAAAAACAGTTTTAAGTTACATCCGGCGGCCCTCACACTCGGATTCTCGGTACTGTTAATTATCGCATTAATGTTGGGCGGCCTCTTAGTCGACCAAATGCCCTGCTTCCTCGGCGTTCCAAACTGCGATTGACAACGCGCCGAAACCGACGTTTTTGAGAACCTCATCAGACGAGTCTAATGTGATTCGCCTAAATTAATCGTCCGTTCAGGCGCTGATGCATTATAATGATTCGCCGATTTTCAACTTTATGAAAACTTCACTTTTGACGGGCTTTTCGGCCGTCGTTTGGAATGGGCGCAAAACACGGTGAACCGGTTTCGCCAGCTCCCGCGCTAATAAACCACTCGTCGGCCACTAATAGCCAAGCCTTATTCAAAAACTGATCTAATGTGGGACGCGTTCGGCGAATTCGCCGACGCTTTTCCACATCTTGCCTGACAAGAACCTTAAAAGCACAATATCTTGTGCTTGCCAAATCTTCACGTTTTACATTAAATTACATCTAACGAAAAAGGAGGAAAATTGCTTTGCTTGGAGGACGGGTTTTACTACTGAATTTTTCTTATGAGCCGCTTGGCACGGTTGGCGTGGCCAGGGCGGTTTGTCTATGGTTTCGCGGCGCTGTTTTCGTTGAGGAAAATGACGGCGATAATGTGCTGCATTCGCCCTCGACGATTTTTCCCGTCCCATCGGTTATCCGACTGCGTCATTACATCCACGTCAAGCGCCGAAGCCGCGAGACGACCATGAAGCGTGCCCGCATTTACATTCGCGACCGATATCGCTGCCAGTACTGCGGAGATCATCGTCATGCGAAGGACTTGACGCTCGATCATATCTTTCCGCGGGCTCAGGGCGGCGAAAGCACTCCGCAAAATCTCGTGACCGCCTGCGTCAAATGTAATCAGCGTAAGGGCAACCGCACGCCCGATCAAGCGCGTATGCCGTTGCTCACTTCGCAAAAGCTGCTTCGCCTCGGGCTCGACCACGTACTGCTTTGCCACTACGCCGAGTCGCGTCCCGAATGGAAGAAGTATCTGTTTATTGACGAGACGGAGGTTGTCGAAGCACGAATCGCAGCTTAAGTATTTGCGATTTTCAAATTGCGATTGCGGCCGGTTGATCTGGTCGCAATTTTTTTTGGGGAACAGGCTGGGAGCCGGCGTTTCAATCGGCGGCTATTCCTGGCAACGGGTGATGTAACCGAGCGCGCAATCGATCATCACAACCTTGGACGGAAACCGGCGGTCGCTTAGACCGCCTGCTAGAGATAAATATGTCCAAAAAATACAAAAGCAACGAAGACATTCGAGCGCTCGTGAGTTCTTTCCAGAACGCCACCATCGACCGCACCGAGTGGAAACATCCCGAGCACCTCGTCGTCGCCCTTTACTATGTGTCGCATCATGATTTCGAAACGGCGACCGCGAAAATGCGTGACGGCATTTACAATTTGCTTACAAAAGGCTTTAACGTCGATCTCGAAAAGGAAACGCCATATCACGAAACGCTTACCGTTTTCTGGATGCGTACCGTGTTGGCTTTCAAACTGACCGCGAACGGAAGTTCGCTGTTCGAGAAAGCGAACGACCTCGTTGCGAATTTCGACAAAGATTATCCGCTCCGGTTTTACAGTCACGAACGGTTGTTTTCGGACGAGGCTCGGGCAACATTTGTGGAGAGTGATCTGAACTTTTCGGAATAGCTCATAGCTGGTAGCTTATAGCTGAAAGCTGTTTTTTTTTAATTATCTTATGCTTAGGTTTTTCAATACTTTATCCAGACAAATCGAGGAATTTGAGCCGCTCGAGGACGGCAAAGTACGGATGTACATCTGTGGGCCGACCGTTTGGAATTTTGCGCATATCGGCAATTTTCGAACGTTTATTTTCGGCGATGTTTTGCGGCGATATCTAAAACACAAGGGTTACGACGTTACGCACGTTTTCAATCTCACCGACATCGACGACCGTATCATTAACGAAGCGGCGAAGAAAAGTATTGGCATAAACGAATTTACCGCACCTTATATCGAATATTTTTGGGAAGATTTTGACGCACTCGGCAACGAACGGCCGGAAATTACGCCGCGAGCGACGCATCATATTCCGGAGATGATCGATATTATTGCGAAACTTCTCGAAAATGGGCGTGCGTACGAATCCGAAGGCTCGATATATTTCCGCATCGGTGCCTTTCCCGATTACGGTAAGCTTTCGAAGATAAATTTTTCGGGCAATATCGCCGGCGGCAGCGAGCGCATCGACACCGATAAATACGACAAGGAAGATGCACGTGATTTCGCCCTATGGAAACTCGTCGGCGAAACGGAAGAACCGGGCTGGGACGCGCCGTTCGGCCGCGGCCGGCCGGGCTGGCATATCGAGTGCTCGGCAATGTCGATGAAGTACTTGGGTGAGACGTTCGATCTCCACGCAGGCGGTATGGATTTGCAGTTCCCGCACCACGAGAACGAGATCGCCCAGAGCGAAGGAGCGACCGAAAAACAATTTTCGAAATATTGGGTTCACAGCGAATTTTTAAAGATCGACGACGTGACGATGTCGAAATCGAAGGGAAACTTTTTCACCTTTCGCGATCTTCGGGAGCTCCGCTACTCACCGCTGGCGATACGGTATCTGCTGCTTTCGGTTTCCTATCGGCATCAACTTAATTTTACGTTCGAAGGTCTCCAGGGTGCAGAGAGCACTGTCGAGCGGCTTCGCAATTTTCGGCGTATCGTAAAAGACGCAAATGTCGGGAACAGAACTGCCGCAAAAATATCGTCAGTCGTCGAAAAGGCTGTCACGGATTTTGAATTGGCCATGGACGATGACTTCAACACCTCGGCCGCGTTGGCCGTGATCCACAATCTCGTTCGCGACGTTAATATCGTGCTTGCGGCGAACCTCGTTACGGTGACCGACCGCGACGCCGTTCTCGACGCCGTGGCAAAATTCGAATCGGTTCTGGGAATTTTCGGTCCGGAAGAAGATGTGTCGCTGGATTCGGAGATCGAGGCACTTGTTGAGGAACGCCAGGCCGCCCGCCGCAATCGGGACTTTGCACGGTCAGACGAGATCCGCGATTTGCTGGCCCATCGGGGAATTATTCTCGAGGATACAAAAGACGGCGTGCGGTGGAAACTTAAATGAGAAATATCACCGCCGCCGTCGCATCTTCACGAGATACGCCGTCTCATTGCCAATCGGCAGCCGGCGGACATCCTCGCTTTCGAAACCCGCTCGGTCGAATTGCGACAGCAAAGGATGCTCGATCGAGACAGATAGAATAGGCGAATTTGCGTTCGGCACGTTCGTGTCACGAAACGCGATCCAAAATGTGTTTGCGGAAATACTGTTTAGTTCGGATCGTTCCACCTCGCCGAAACCGCGTGGCAGGAAAAACGCCGCGTCCTCTTTAACGCCTTCCAATCCATTTATGACGTTCACCTTGTAATACGGCAACGCGCGTGTCGCGAACCAAAAATGATACGCAACCAGATCCTCAAAAACGTACAGGGTTTTTTTATCCGGCGAATAGGGCTGCACGGCCGTCCAGTCGTCAGCTAAACGTTCCCAGGCGCACCAGATGTAGTCGTGCCTATCTGCACGAATCGCTATTACAACGGCGGTCACGAAAATTATCGCAGTCATGGCC
>JBHENZ010000044.1:0-10736 GCA_046261815.1 Pyrinomonadaceae bacterium
CAGCCTAAGCCGTCTCCATTCCGTGATCAGATTTCGGACGAATTTGTGCACACGACCACTATAAAACTATCGCCGCGAAATGGCACAAGAAACGCAAAAAGGGAAATTTGTTGTATAGAATTACTATTAAGCTCCGGATCAACGCTGAACCGCTCTTTGGTCGCCGGAAAGCCCGCGCCAAACAATCGTTATGACGCGGAAATGGCGCCATTCTGAATATTGTTTTGAGGTTTTGCGCCGGAAGGGTTGTGCAATCGCGGCGGACTTGGCGGCCCCGGTGAATCAGGTGGTAGCCTGGTCAGTTAGAGGTCAGTGGTTCATCGCCTAGAACCTGCATTTCCTATTCCGCCCTGCGTTCTTTGTGGGCTTTGCGTAAAACTTTTCCGGATTTCACGCAAAGCTCGCCAAACCCGCAAAGCACGAGCCGCGGAACTCAAACTGACCCGCTAACCAAAAAGGGATAAAAGCACACGGGCTCCGCAGATTCACTTTAACGGCTGTTATTTGACTTCCTGGAACGCCGGCCGTTTCTGAAGCAGGATCGTGCATCGCGAAGTGCAGATGAGTTTGCCCCGGTCATTTGTTATGTCGATCTGCCAGACGCTGATCGTACGACCGGGGAAAATCGGTTTGGCATCGACGGTTATCGTTCCACGGCTAACTGCCCGAACGTGATTTGCATTGATCTCGACCCCGACCGGCGTCACCTTCGTCAAATCGGCGCCTGCTACAACACCGATCGAGGCGGCCGTCTCGCACAAGAAAAGCGACACGCCGCCGTTCATGATCCCGACGTATTGATGCACTCGCGGAGTCACCTCCATCCTCAGTCGCACGCGTTCGGGCTCGGCCTCAACGATCTCGACACCGAGAAAACGCACAAGTTCATTGTCGGCGGTGGCAGCGATTAAGGGTTCTTTGTTCATTCTCGATGAAAAGGCAACGCGGTTTCACGCTGGGTCCAGCTCGCGTTTTGCCTTTTCGAGCGCTTCGGCTACACGGCCAGGCGATGTTCCGCCGATCACATTCTTTTTCGCAAGAGCATCTTCGATCGACAAGACATCGAGAACATCTTCGCCAATCGATGAATGCGCGTCTCGCATTTCATCGAGCGAAAGTCCACGAAGCTCCACACCTTTCTTTGATGCAGTCAAAACCAGCTTGCCGACGACCTCATGTGCGTCGCGAAACGGAACTCCTTTCGTAACCAAATAATCTGCAAGCTCGGTTGCGTTCATAAAACCCGTCTCAGCGGCCATTCTCGCACGCTCTTCGTTTACCGTGAGATTGTCGAGCACGATCGCCGCAACGCGCAGCGATCCGACGACGGTCTCGGCCGTATCGAAAACCGCCTCCTTGTCTTCCTGCATATCCTTGTTATAAGCGAGCGGCAGGCCCTTGAGCATCGCGTTAAGCGCCGTCTGGTGTCCGAAAACGCGGCCGGCCTTTCCGCGGATGAGCTCGAGCGCGTCCGGATTTTTCTTTTGCGGCATCAGGCTCGAGCCGGTCGAGACCTTATCGCTAAGCTCGACAAAACCGAATTCGCGGCTCGCATAAATTATCAGATCCTCGGCCAAGCGCGAAAGGTGAATCATCAGGAGCGCGGCGGCGTTTACAAAATCGATTGCAAAATCACGATCCGCTACTGCATCGAGACTGTTGGCGGAAACTTTTTCGAAGCCGAGCTCGCGGGCGATCGCTTCTCGATCGATCGGAAAGCCCGAACCAGCTAAGGCACCCGAACCGAGCGGCAGAACGTTAATTCTTTTTCTTGCCTGGACAAATCGTTCGCGATCGCGCGCGAACATCTCAAAATATGCCAAACACCAGTGCGGCCAGAGCACAGCTTGAGCCCTTTGGAGATGCGTGTAGCCGGGAATCACGGCGTCCGAGTGCCGTTCGGCAGCGTCGACGATCGCGCTGCGCAACTTTTCGAGAACGACGATGATTTTGTCCGTTTCGTCTCGCAGCCACAGCCGGAAAGCGGTCGCCACCTGGTCGTTTCGACTGCGGCCGGCGTGGAGTTTTTTGCCGATCTCGCCAACGCCCGCGATCAGTTTCGACTCTATGAAAGAATGAATATCCTCAGCATACGATTGGAAAAAAATCTCGTCATTTTCGGCGCGTTCGAGCATTTTCGAGAGCTCGTTCCGGATCGAATCTGCTTCGGCATCTTCAAGCACACCGGCCCTGCGCAAAGCGTTCGCCTGCGCAATGCTCGCCCGAACATCTGCTTCGAACAGACGCCTATCGAATCCGAACGATCGGTTAAATTCCGCGAAGGCCTCGTCCGGCTGTTCCGTGAATCGCCCGCCCCAAAGATTGTGTGTTTCCTTTGTCATTCCAGGACACGCGTTCTGAAAGGATTTCTTCCGCCGTTCGACGGGCAAAATCTTCTTGTTTCATCCCGTTCATCTTGCTCTGGGGTTGAATTTTCGACCCCAGAAAAAGAGAAAAAAACCGAAAAACAGCGGGTTAGCCGAAAAGATTTATTCCAAATAATTCCAACACCTGACCGCCGAGCATTATCGTAACAGCGATTGTTATCAACGCGAATGTGCCCCAGCCAAGCACGTTGTAGGTGCGCGTGTTTTTCAGATCGCCGGTAAGCTTTTCGTTGTTGATGAGAATTAGAATGAAGACGAGAACAATCGGAAGCAGCACGCCATTCAGCACTTGAATGCCGACGAGGAGCGGGAAGATCGGGATATTTGGGATGATCGCTACAACGGCACCGAGCACGATAAACGCCGTGAACAAACCAAAGAAAGTTTTACCGCGACGATAATCGAGATTTACGCCCTTCGGAATGCCGAAGGCCTCGCTGATCGCGTACGACGTCGCGAGCGGTAAGACGCCGCCCGCCAAAAGCGACGCCCCGAGCAGGCCGACCGCAAATAGCGTCGAGGCCGAGCTGCCCGCGACCGGTTCGAGGGCCCTCGCGGCGTCGGCCGCACTTTCGATTTCCGTCTGCCCGACCACATAAAGCGTTGCGGCCGTTGAAATGATCATAGCGATCGACATCAAATTCGAAAACACCGAGCCGGCGTATGCATCGAGGCGTTCCGGTCCGTACAATCGCCTGACGGCCCCGCGCTCGACCGTCGAACTTTGCTGAAATATCTGAATATACGGCGTGATCGTCGTTCCCAGTACGCCGACAAGAAGGAAAACAAATTCTGTCTCGAAACGTATCGTCGGGATAAACGCGCCTTGTGCAACCTCTCCCCAATCCGGCCTGCCCAATATCGCGGCCACCGGATAGGCGAAGAAGACCAGCGTCATCAAAAGAAAAATCTTCTCGACACGTGCATACGAGCCGAAGATTACAAGATACCAAAGCAGCACGGCGGCAATCGGGACAGCGATGTATTTGCTGACTCCGAGCAGTTCCGCCGCGGCGCCGATGCCGACAAATTCGCTGATCGTCACCCCTCCATTGGCAACGATGATGATAGCGATTGCAAACAGCGTCCAGGCAATGCCGAACCTTTCGCGAATCAAATCGAGCAGTCCGCGACCCGTGGCCGCCCCGAGCCTTGAGCACATCTCCTGCACAATCGCGAAGCACAAGGTTAGTACGATCATCACCCAGATCATCTGGTAGCCGTATTTCGCACCCGCTGAGCTATAGGTCGCGATGCCGCCCGCGTCGTTTCCGGCCGATGTTGCAATTAGGCCGGGGCCGAGAATGACGAGGTATTTCCAAGCACCAGTCGGTGGCAGCCTAAGGCCGCGCAAGTAGATACTGCGGCCGCGGACGTTTATCCGCATGCCTGTCGGAATTTTTTTCGGAATGTTTGGCAGCCCGGCTGCTTCGACTTCCTGGATCGGCTCAAGCCCCTGGATTGAAACGCGCTTGCTCATCAATATAGCCTCAAAGCCTGTAGATCGCTCGTATTCGGCACAAGCTGCGAAATCGCGGCATCCGCGGTAACTGCGCCCAAAAGCTTGCCCTCTTTGTCGACGACCGGCATCGCCGCAACCCCGTTGGTCACAAGCTGATACGAAGCCGAATTAGCACTGTCGTAAGGATCAAGGGTTTCGAGATAGGGCGTCATCACGTCTTTCAACCGCTTTTCGGCATCCGCGATCAGCAAATGTCGCAATGTGATCGAGCCGCGCAGGTTTTTACTCTCGGTGTCGTCAACAAGGAATACAAGCGAAATGAAATCCATCCGCTCCAGAAACTCCTCGATACGCTTGAGCGCGTCTTCGACAGTCGAATCGGCGGCAAGGCAGATCACGTCGTTTGTCATGACGCCGCCCACCGTGTTCTCGGGGTAGCGAAGCAGCTCGACCACGAGCTTTTGCAGCCTTTCCGGAAGCAAGTTGAGGTACCGCTTCATTAGAGGCGGCTCCAGGCAGCCGATGAGATCGGCCGCCAGGTCCGGCGGCATCCGCTGTATGAGGCCCAAAGCTTCGTCTTCATCCAGCTCGCCGATTACCTGCACCTGTCGCTTGACCGACATCGCCTGCAGCACATCCGACCCTTTGTCGTCAGGCAGCAGTTTGAGCAGTTCCGCGGCGTGGAGGTAAGGAATGTAGTCGGTAAGCTTTGCGATCTGCCCCGCCGGCAGGCGACTAATACGCATACGATAACCAGCACCGCCGGCGACGGCCGACGGATCGCCGCGCAAAAATTCTACATATTTCCAATCGAAAAGCGCCTCGCCGCGGAGACGGCCCAGACGCCCGCCCGTAACACGTCTCAGCATTGCAGCCAGGCCCGCATCGACACCCTTCACCCGAAGTGCGTCATCTTCTTCACGCAAAAGCAGATCAGTCACCCGCGCCGTCCGCCGGCCGGAAAGGTCGATCACCAGCGCGTCCAAAACGTCGCGCTTGAGCCGCACGTTTTTGTCATCCGTTTTCTTTTTTGCCGATTTGAGATCGCGCACATTTATCGTCCGCGCTTTTCGATCGAACGAAACAACCTCGACCCATTCCACACTCCAAGACTCGCCGTTTTCCAAAACGAGCAAATGCGTAACCGGCGGGTAATCATCCTCTAACAGCGCGACGCTCACATCGGAAAGCTTCGCCTTACGCCCGCGCTCGTCGGCCACTTCGCACCGCAACAGCTCTGTTAGTAACACCATAAATTGCCAAGCCCGAAAAATGGCTGTAAGTTTAATTTACCTGATAAACGTTAGCGAAAGAAGTACTTGCTAAATTTCTCGCGATGGAGAAACGAATTAATAAAATTGTACTGGCCTATTCGGGCGGGCTTGATACCTCAGCCATGCTGCTGTGGCTGAAAGAAAAATACAATTGCGAAGTCGTGTGCTACACGGCCGACGTTGGGCAGGGCGAAGAGCTCGACGGGCTGGAAGAAAAAGCGAAAGCGACCGGCGCGTCAAAGCTGTATGTCGAAGATCTGCGTGAAGAATTTGTCCGCGATTTTGTCTGGACAGCGGTTAAAGGCAATGCTCTGTATGAAGGCGTTTACCTGCTCGGAACGTCGCTCGCTCGCCCAGTGATCGCAAAAAGGCAAATCGAGATCGCGCAAAAAGAAGGAGCCGACGCCGTCGCCCACGGCGCGACCGGCAAGGGCAACGATCAGGTGCGTTTTGAGCTAACTTACTATGCCTTGCAGCCAGATATCAAGGTCGTCGCACCGTGGCGTGAATGGGAATTTAAGGGCCGCGCCGATCTGATCGCGTATTGTCAGGAGCATGACATACCAATTACAGCTTCGGCCGAAAAACCCTACTCGACCGACCGTAATCTGATGCACATCTCTTACGAGGGCGGCATCCTCGAAGACCCATGGGCCGCACCTCCGGAAGACATTTTTCTGCTAACAAAATCGCCCGAAAAAGCCACCGAGAAAGCGCAGGAAATCACGATCGCATTTGAAAAGGGCGAGCCTATTGCAATTGACGGCGAAATCCACGGCGCGGTCGATCTTTTAACAAAGCTTAATCACCTTGGCGGCGAGCACGGCATCGGCCGCGTCGATCTCGTCGAGAACCGCTTCGTCGGGATGAAGTCGCGCGGCGTTTACGAAACGCCCGGCGTCGCTATTCTCCAAGCGGCCCATCGTGGACTCGAATCGCTCACGCTCGACCGCGAAGTAATGCGCCTGCGCGATTCTCTCGGAACCAAGTTCGCCGAATGCGTCTACTACGGTTTCTGGTTCGCTCCCGAATTCGAAATCCTTCGCTCGATGATCGATCAGACGCAAGCTAAGGTCTCCGGCGATGTTCGTCTCAAACTCTACAAAGGCCAGGCAATCGTCAACGGTCGCAAATCACGAAACTCCCTTTACCGCCCACGCATCGCCACCTTCGAAGACGACGCCGGAGCCTTCGATCAACACGACGCGGAAGGGTTCATCAAGCTGCAGGCATTGCGGTTAAGGTTGCGGAAGATGGAATAGGCCAATTTCTTTTCGGACGGAAAAAGGCCGCCTTCCGCATAACGTTTTTTATGGACAACAGGTTCTTGTTTTCTCTTGAACTTTCATTATAATTCACGAATATGAGTGAAACTGCAACGTTATCTACGATAATCGACGCACGCGTAAAGGACGCAGTCACGAGCTTTTGTAAGCGGCGCGGGATAAAAATGCGATACCTGATAGAGCAGGCTTTGATCGAGCAACTGGAAGACGAGATCGATCTTGAGGCTTTCCGGTCGCGAAAGAACGAAGAAACGGTGCCGCTCGAAAAGGTGCTCGCCGGTCTTAAGAAACGAAAAAAGTGATGGCGATTTACCGCGTCGAGTTCACGAGAAGCGCGCAAAAGGAATTCCGGCGACTTCCGGAAAAAGTCCGCGCAAGTGCCGTTGAAGCTCTATCGCTTTTAGCCCAAAATCCTTATTCGGAACTCTTGAACGTTAAGAAACTAAGAGTCCCTGAGGATGTTTTTCGTTTTCGTATCGGCGATTACCGCGTGCTTTACGAGATCAGAAATAAGCAGTTGGTCGTATTAGTTATCAAGATCGGGCATCGCCGGGAAGTGTATCGCCGATAAATCGGGCCTGTGGTCGGCGGAACGAGGCCTAACGCCTACAACCCACAACATCCGTAAGGATTCTTCAAACTGCTGGTCTTGCGCAGGACGTTGGAAACAATGGAGTAGATTTGGCTGATAGCTATAAAAATCGCAGCTGTGCGCTGGTTGTCTTAATTTCCACGCAGTACAATCCGACCGGGCGAAATATGATCAGCCTCACACTCATCAAGTCCCGCTTCCGCCCCGTGCTGTTTAAGCTCATCAACTCGGAATCCCTTTTTTATCGATAGGGAGCCGTCCTGTCTGACCAAGGGCGAGATTCGAAACGCGACGCAAAAAATCTTGTAGCCTACATAAGCGACGGGATCGCGGTGCAAATCGATGACGAAAATGCCCCGGCGGGCGATGCGTGACATCTCCTTCAAAACCGCGACAATCGACGCGTCGGTGAGGTGATGAAAGAAGAGTGATGAGATGGCATGATCGAATGAGTCGTCGGCAAATGGCAGACTCAATGCGTCGCCCTGAATTGACTCGATCTCGGAAAATCGCTGCGACCAGTTTTGAGTTGTCGTCGAAGATATCGGATTTAGATCGAGACCGATCAGCCGGGCTTTGCGGCCTGTACGTTTGGCAAATTCGGCGATCATCCGCAAAAGCTCGCCCGAGCCGCACCCGACATCAAGGACAGAAAACTCGCGCAACTCATTTGCGTCGATCTCCGCAAGCAGCGTCTTTTTCAATGCCCGCCCGTCGCCGAAATACCGATTGATGAATGCAGTTTCACGGAGAAAAATCGCGTATTCTTCCGGCGTGTAATCGCCGATATCGATTCGCTCAAGCTCCGTGCTGCGTTTATCAAACACGAAAACAGGATATCAAATCGCGCGGAAGCGGCGAGGCGCAGAGGTAAGCGTTTACCCGAGAACGCCACGGAAGTTCGATTTGTTAACCGTGTATTTTGGGAACAGTGCGCTCACGTCGCGGCTGCCGAGATGTCTCGTGGCGACTTCGGCGAATACGTCGCGAAAATCGGTGGTCACGGCAAGGTCCCGACCTTCGTTAAGCTGCTCGTTGCGAAGGCCTTTCCATTCGCCGTAGACTTTTCCCCCCTTGATCGAATTCCCGAGCACGAACATCGCATTTCCGTGCCCGTGGTCGGTGCCGCGGCTACCGTTTTCGCGGGCAGTGCGACCGAATTCGGACATCGTTAGCACAACGACGTCGTCCATCCGCTGACCGAGATCAATAGCAAACGCTGCGATAGACGCGCCGAAATCGCGAAGCAGATTACCTAATTGTCCACGGGAGGGCGCATTCGCCTGCGACTGATTCGTGTGTGTGTCCCAGCCGTTCGATTCGGCGAAGGCGACCTCGAGCCCGATGCCGGCCTTGATCAACTGTGCGATCTGCGTGAGCGACCGGCCAAGCTGCGTGTTCGGATAAACGGCCCCGTTCTCGGGCCTGTACTGGGCCGGATTCGCCTGCTTCAAAAAGTTAACGGCCTCGAAGGTTTCTTTACCGGCCGCGGCAAGGGTGTCCTTTGCATTCTGCAGATAAACGCTCTCGAAGCCGCCGCTGAAATTTTGCGAATAAATACCGGCTTTGATGGTGAAGTCCGACAGATTCGTCATTGCCACCGAGGGCGCGCGGCCGTAAAGGGAACGCGGCAAAGCCTGTGTCATCGAAACGGCCCGAAACGGCGAAGCGTCTTTTACGGGAGCCGTTTGCAGCGCGCGATTCAGCCAGCCGTCTTTCGTACCCTTGTAGCCCGGCGTTCCCGATTCCATATAATCCTGCGCGTCGAAATGCGACCGAGTATTATCGGGCGAGCCAGCCGAGTTGACGATTGCAAGCTGCTTTGACTGCCAAAATTTTTCGAGCGGTTTCAGCGACGGATGCAAACCGAAAAAGCCGTCAAGATCGACCGCGCCGTCTGCCTGGCCCGCCTTCAGTATCGCGATTGTCCGCCGCAAGTGGTAATACTCGCTCTCGCCGTACGGCACAACCGTGTTCAGTCCATCAACCGCGCCACGCTGAAAGATCGTGACCAAAACCTTTTTCTTTCCGTAACCCGCCTTAGTATTCTGTGCCGCCGCAAATTGTTGCAGAAATTCCGGCGCCGCGGCCATCAGGCCAAAGCTCGCCAAACCGATCCCGCCTGTTTTCAGAAAATAGCGTCTATCCATAAATGTTTACCTCGAAAATCGCTGCCCCACCGATGGCGACCCGAATCTTTAGACGCCGCTCATCGCTTAAAAGTCGGCTTTGTTATGGCGGAGACGGGACGGCTTCGCGTGTTCAATGTTCAGGGCGTTCAACTGTTCAATTTGTTCAACGCGTTCAATGCTTTCAACAGGCGGAACGAGCTATCTAATGAAAACCTCGTCGACAAAAATCCACGGATCACCGCCCGCGCCCGAGACTTGAATTCGCTATCCGCCTTATCGCGGTCATTCGAGCTGGAACTTTGGCTCGCCCCGAATCGGGATCACCAAGATATCGCACCCGTCCGGGATGCCGGTGCCCGATAGGTGGGTGTGCGAAAAGCCGTAGATGATGTCGTCGGAATAGTGATAGCCGCTGGAGCCGTCCCAGTTGTCGATGCGGGTGTCGGGGGAAAGCTGCACCATCACGAACGGCACGGTCGCACCCGGAAAAGTGTGGCCGTGACCGCCCGTGCCGATGAAGGGGTTGACCCAGCGGGTGAAATCTTTCACCTGTGCGAAAACGACCGATGACAACAGCCAAAAAAGTACGGCCGTTAGCGAAAACAGAGAGGATTTGCGCATAAGTATGGATTTGCGCATAAGTATAAGGAAAGAGATTTGCCCGTGAAACCCACGAAAAGGTGCGAAATTCCTTTTTTATTCGCGTCCTTTCGCGTGATTCACGGGCAATCCTCTAATGCACAAACTCGCCGCCGTACGCCTGATTTAATCCCTGCCCTTTAATGCCCCAGCGAAAGCGAAAATCTGCATCGCCGCCGCGGTGGTTGTATCGGAGAGTGATCTGGTGCGGGCCGGCTTTCAACGGCAAGATCGCCCAGCGAACTTTGCGATCTTTTGTGCCCACATCGTCGATGATTTTCTCGCCGGCCAAAAATACGGTGGCGTCCCATGTGGAATCAACTTGCAGCGCATAAATTCCGTCAGTCGGCACTTTTAGAAATCCCTCATACGTCACTTCGTATCGTTGCTTCAAATCAAACGCATTCGCGAACTGATTTAAAAGAATCGATTTTGTCTCGCCGGTCACGGCCTGAATCTCAGCATCGGTACCCGTTTTGAAACCGAGCATCGAATACTTCACGCCGCTTTTTCGCTCGGCTGCTTCGGCCGGCGGCAGCAACTCGCGTCGCAGAAGCGTCGCGGCATAAATTTGGCTCTTGCGCCCCGTCGGCGTGACGACTATGGTTTTGATCTCTTTCATCTCGCCTGGGTTCAGCTCGACACGCACGGGCGCGTCATAGGCGCGCGAACTTTCATCCGGCACAGATCCGTCAAGGGAATAATAAATCTTCGATCCGCTTCGTAACGCGTTGAGCGCGATCGTCGTCGTTCCTTCATTGCGGATGATTTTATTCTCAAGACCAGCAGGCTCTGGAATCCGATAATTTACATTTTGTTTATCAAGGCGCGTAAGGTGCGTTCCCAACCGCTCCGAAAAATTTGAGTAATCTTTTCGGTCCGATGCTGTCCACAAAACCTCTGACAATGCAATCATTCGCGGAAACGCCATATACTCGACGTGCGAAGGCGTTTTCATATATTC